>NZ_JBFBGR010000033.1:0-91526 GCF_040684755.1 Streptomyces sp. NPDC089799
CCGATGAAGCCGATGTCGAGGGAGCCGCCGTTGAGGGCCTCGATCTCGGAGGGGCCGGCGTTGAAGGTCTGCGGCTTGATCCTGGTGCCGCCGAGCTCCTTGGCGATCAGGCCCTCCTGGATGCCGACCAGGGCGGTGGCGTGGGTCAGGTTCGGGAAGTAGCCGATCCGGACCTCGGAGGCGGAGAGCTTCTTGGCGTCGGCCGCCACGTTGGCCTTGTCCGCGGACTCGTCCTTCTTCGCGTCGGAGCCGTAGCCGCAGGAGGCGAGGACGCCGATCAGCAGCGGCAGGGCGGCGGCAGCGGACAGGCCGCGGCGCAGGGCGGTCTTGCTGGTGGAAACGTTGGCAGGCACGGGAGGGCTTCCTCTCGTGACGCGCCGTCAATTCATGCGACGCGTCTACGTCTGTGGAGCAGGGGCAGGTACAGCTCGTGGGGGGTGAGGGCGCGCAAGCGGTGCGCGTACGTCATCGCACACATCGCGCCACTCCTCCCTGGCCGCTGCCGAGGGCGCCGCTGCCGACGCGGCCGCCCTCCTTGGCGAAGGTGGAGAAGATGTCCGTCGACATCGTCAGAAGTCCCAGCCTTCCTCGTCCTGCACGGAGGCGGTCTCGGCCTTGGAGGCGAAGGACTCGCCCGCCATGCCGGCCGCCAGGGTGGTGCCGTCCGCCGGGTCGATCAGCAGGAAGGAACCGGTGCGGCGCGAGTCGGCGTACGCGTCGAGCGCGAGCGGCTCGGCGGTACGGACGACGACGCGGCCGATGTCGTTGGCCACCAGCTGCCCCGGGTCGGGGTGCTGGGAGAGGTCGTCGAGCGTCAGCTTGGACGGGATGTCCTTGACGATCGCCTTGACCGTGCGCGTGGTGTGCTTCAGCAGCACCCGGGCACCCACCGCCAGCGGCTGGTCGGCCACGTGGCAGACCGTCGCCTCGACGTCCTGGGTGACGGCCGGAGCGCTGCCGGCCGGCACGATCAGGTCGCCGCGGGAGATGTCGATGTCGTCCGCGAGGCGGAGCGTCACCGACTGCGGGGCCCACGCGATGTCCACCGGCTCGCCGAGCGCGTCGATGCCCTCGATCACCGAGCTCTTCCCGGACGGCAGCACGGTCACGGCCTCGCCGACCCGCAGCACACCGGACGCGATCTGGCCGGCGTAGCCCCGGTAGTCCGGGTGCTCGGCGGTCTGCGGCCGGATCACGTACTGCACCGGGAAACGCGCCGGGCAGGCGGTCAGGTCGTGGCTGACCGGGACGGTCTCCAGGTGCTCCAGCACCGTCGGGCCGCCGTACCAGTCCATGTTGGCGGAGGGCTCCACCACGTTGTCGCCGGCCAGCGCCGAGATCGGGATCGCGGTGATCTCCGGGACGCCCAGCTCGGAGGCGTACGTGGTGAACTCCTCGGCGATCGCCGCGAAGACGGACTCCTGGTAGTCGACGAGGTCCATCTTGTTGACGGCCAGGACCACGTGCGGGACGCGCAGCAGGGCGGCGACCGCCGCGTGCCGACGGGTCTGCTCGACCACGCCGTTGCGGGCGTCGACCAGGACCACGGCCAGCTCGGCGGTGGAGGCACCGGTGACCATGTTCCGGGTGTACTGCACGTGCCCGGGGGTGTCGGCCAGGATGAACCGGCGGCGGGCGGTCGCGAAGTAGCGGTAGGCCACGTCGATGGTGATGCCCTGCTCCCGCTCGGCCCGCAGGCCGTCGGTGAGGAGGGCCAGGTCCGGGGCGTCCTGGCCGCGGTCGGCGGACACCCGCTCCACGGCCTCCAGCTGGTCCTCCAGGACCGACTTGGAGTCGTGCAGCAGACGGCCGACCAGGGTGGACTTGCCGTCGTCGACGGAGCCGGCGGTCGCGAAGCGCAGCAGCGTCGTGGCGCTGAGCTGCTCGGTGGTGCTGGTCATCTCTAGAAGTACCCTTCGCGCTTGCGGTCTTCCATCGCGGCCTCGGACAGCTTGTCGTCGGCGCGGGTGGCACCCCGCTCGGTGAGGCGGGAGACGGCGATCTCGGCGATCACGGCGTCCAGCGTGGTGGCGTCGGAGTCGACGGCACCGGTGCAGGACATGTCGCCGACGGTGCGGTAGCGGATGAGCCGCTTCTCCACCGTCTCGGTGTCCTTGGGGCCGCCCCACTCGCCGGCGGTCAGCCACATGCCGTTGCGCAGGAACACGTCCCGCTCGTGGGCGAAGTAGATCTCGGGGAGTTCGATGCCCTCGCGGTCGATGTACTGCCACACGTCGAGCTCGGTCCAGTTGGACAGCGGGAAGACGCGGACGTGCTCGCCGGCCGCGTGACGGCCGTTGTAGAGCTGCCACAGCTCGGGGCGCTGCCGGCGCGGGTCCCACTGGGAGAACTCGTCGCGCAGGGAGAACACGCGCTCCTTGGCGCGGGCCTTCTCCTCGTCGCGGCGGCCGCCGCCGAACACGGCGTCGAACTTGTGCTGCTGGATCGCCTCGGTCAGCGGGACGGTCTGCAGCGGGTTGCGGGTGCCGTCCGGGCGCTCGCGCAGCTTGCCGGCGTCGATGTACTCCTGGACGGAGGCCACGTGCAGGCGCAGGCCGTGCTCGGCGACGGTGCGGTCGCGGTACTCGATGACCTCGGGGAAGTTGTGCCCGGTGTCGACGTGCAGGAGGGAGAACGGCACCGGCGCCGGCGCGAACGCCTTGAGCGCCAGGTGCAGCATGACGATCGAGTCCTTGCCGCCGGAGAAGAGGATCACCGGCTTCTCGAACTCGCCCGCCACCTCACGGAAGATGTGCACGGCCTCGGACTCCAGGGAGTCCAGGTGCGACAGCGCGTACGGAGCGTCGGCACCCGCGTCGGAGTGCAGGTGCGTGGCGGCGGTGGTCATGCCAGACCCCTCTCGGTGAGCAGCGCGTACAGGGAGTCGGCCGACTCCTGCACGGACTGGGTGTGCGACTCGATACGGAGGTCCGGGGACTCCGGCGCCTCGTACGGGTCGTCGACCCCGGTCAGCCCGGAGATCTCGCCCGCGGCCTGCTTGGCGTACAGGCCCTTCACGTCCCGCTCGGAGCACACGTCGACCGGAGTGGCCACGTGCACCTCCAGGTAGTCCGTCGCCGCGGCGGCGTGCCGCTCGCGGACGGCCTCGCGGCTGTCGGCGAACGGGGCGATCACCGGGACGAGGGCCTTGACGCCGTTGCTGGCGAGCAGCTCGGCGACGAAGCCGATCCGCTGCACGTTGGTGTGGCGGTCCTCGCGGCCGAAGCCCAGGCCGGCGGAGAGGAACTCGCGGATCTCGTCGCCGTCGAGGACCTCCACCTTGTGGCCCTCGGCACGCAGCCGCTCGGCCAGCGCGTACGCGATGGTGGTCTTGCCCGCGCTGGGCAGACCGGTCAGCCACACCGTGGCTCCCTGGCCGGTCACGCTCATCCGCTTCTCTTTCCCGTTCTGTTCCGTCGTGTTCGTCGATGCCGTGTTCGCCGACGCGGTGTTCGCCATCAGCCGTGCAGTCCGCACTCGGTCTTCGCCCGGCCGGCCCACCGGCCGGCCCGCGCGTCCTCGCCCTCCGCCACGCGGCGGGTGCAGGGGGCGCAGCCGACGGAGGCGTAGCCGTCCATCAGCAGCGGGTTGGTGAGGACACCGTGCTCGGCGACGTAGGCGTCCACGTCGTCCTGGGTCCAGCGGGCGATGGGGGAGACCTTGACCTTCTGCCGCTTCTCGTCCCAGCCGACCACCGGGGTGTTCGCCCGGGTCGGGGACTCGTCGCGGCGCAGGCCGGTCGCCCACGCGTCGTACGCGGTCAGGCCTTCTTCCAGCGGCTTGACCTTGCGCAGCGAGCAGCACAGGTCCGGGTCGCGGTCGTGCAGCTTCGGGCCGTACTGGGCGTCCTGCTCGGCCACCGTCTGGCGCGGGGTGAGGGTGATGACGTTGACGTCCATCACGGCCTCGACCGCGTCGCGGGTGCCGATGGTCTCCTCGAAGTGGTAGCCCGTGTCGAGGAAGACCACGTCCACGCCGGGGAAGGCGCGGGACGCGAGGTGTGCCACGACCGCGTCCTCCATGGAGGAGGTCACGCAGAACTTCCCGCCGAAGGTCTCGGCCGCCCAGGTGAGGATCTCCAGCGGGGAGGCGTCCTCCAGGTCGCGGCCGGCCTGCTCGGCGAGCGCCTTCAGGGCGGTGCCGCCCGGAGCGTTCTGAGTGGTGGTCATATGTCTTCCCCTCCAACGGTGTTGGACTGAAGTCCGCGGGACAGCAGCCCGAGGTACTTCAGCTGGAAGGCTCGGTTGCACGACCTGCATTCCCAGGCGCCGTGGCCCTGCTCGTTGGGGAACAGGTCCTCGTCGCCGCAGTACGGGCAGTAGAACGGTGCGGCGCGCTCGCTCATGAGAGGCTCGCGTCGCTGGCACGGCCGACCCAGGCGGCGAAGCGCTCGCCGTCCTCGCGCTCCTCCTCGAAGCGCTTGACGACCCGCTCCACGTAGTCGGGCAGCCCGTCCTTGGTGACCTTCAGGCCGCGGACCTTGCGGCCGAAGCCGGCCTCCAGGCCGAGGGCGCCGCCCAGGTGGACCTGGTAGCCCTCCACCTGGTTGCCGTCGTCGTCCAGCACGAGCTGGCCCTTGAGACCGATGTCCGCCACCTGGATGCGGGCGCAGGCGTTCGGGCAGCCGTTGATGTTGATGGTGAGCGGCTCTTCGAACTCCGGCAGGCGGCGCTCCAGCTCGTCGATCAGCGAGGCGCCGCGCGCCTTGGTCTCGACGATGGCCAGCTTGCAGAACTCGATGCCGGTGCAGGCCATCGTGCCGCGCCGGAACGGGGACGGGTTGACCCGCAGGTCGAGCGCCTCCAGGGCGGCGACCGCGGAGTCGACCTGAGCCTCCTCGATGTCCAGCAGGATCATCTTCTGGTCGGCGGTGGTGCGCAGCCGGCCGGAGCCGTGCTGCTCGGCCACGTCGGCGATCTTGTTCAGGGTGGCGCCGTCGACCCGGCCCACGCGCGGGGCGAAGCCGATGTAGAAGCGGCCGTCCGTCTGGCGGTGCACGCCCATGTGGTCGCGCCACTGGCCGGCGGGCTCCTGCGGGGCCGGGCCGTCGGTGAGCTTCCGGTTGAGGTACTCGTCCTCCAGGACCTGGCGGAACTTCTCCGCGCCCCAGTCGGCGACGAGGAACTTCAGGCGGGCGCGGGTGCGCAGCCGGCGGTAGCCGTAGTCGCGGAAGATCGAGATGACGCCCTCGTAGACGTCCGGGACCTCGTCGAGGGAGACCCAGGTGCCCAGGCGGACGCCCAGCTTGGGGTTGGTGGACAGGCCGCCGCCGACCCAGACGTCGAAGCCGGGGCCGTGCTCCGGGTGGTTCACGCCGACGAAGGCGATGTCGTTGATCTCGTGCGCCACGTCGAGCAGCGGCGAGCCGGAGATCGCGGACTTGAACTTGCGGGGCAGGTTGGAGAAGTCCTTGTTGCCGACGATCCGGCGGTAGATCTCGTCGATGGCGGGGGTGCCGTCGATGATCTCTTCCTCGGCGATGCCGGCGACGGGGGAGCCGAGGATGACGCGCGGGGTGTCACCGCAGGCCTCGGTCGTCGACAGGCCGACGGCCTCCAGGCGGTTCCAGATCTCCGGGACGTCCTCGATGCGGATCCAGTGGTACTGCACGTTCTGGCGGTCGGTGATGTCCGCGGTGCCGCGGGCGAACTCCTCGGAGATCTCGCCGATCACGCGGAGCTGCTCGGTGGTCAGCCGGCCGCCGTCGATGCGGACGCGCAGCATGAAGTACTTGTCGTCCAGCTCCTCCGGCTCCAGGATCGCGGTCTTGCCGCCGTCGATACCGGGCTTGCGCTGGGTGTAGAGGCCCCACCAGCGCATACGGCCGCGGAGGTCGTTGGGGTCTATGGAGTCGAACCCGCTCTTGGAGTAGATCGTCTCAATGCGCGTCCGCACGTTGAGACCGTCGTCGTCCTTCTTGAACTGCTCGTTGCCGTTGAGGGGCGTGTGGTGGCCGACGGCCCACTGGCCTTCACCGCGGTGACGGCCGGTCTTGCGGCGCGCGGCAGCGGGAGCGGCTGCGGGCTTTTCGGGGGTGGCGGCCATGGCGGTACGTCCTTCTTCGGCGGCTCAAGGCATGGGCGGGTGACCTGCGCAATCAGGGGCAGGCGAGCGAGGCTGGGGGCCCGTCGTGCGGTGGGGACGGACCGGTTCGGCCATCGGGTTCGACTCGGTCCGCCGCGACGCTGCGGGAGGGGGCGAGCGAGGTGTGTGCGGCGGTGCTGGTTCCGTCAGCTCGCCGGACAGATGGCGCTGGACATGCGGCCGAGGTCGACGTGCCGCCGACTCACCAAGGCAATTCCAGCTCCATTCATGGGGGGAAGCGTGGCATGCGGGTCTTGGAGGAGTCCACTACTGTCCATAATCCGGACAGATCCGTCCCGAATCGTGGGACCGTGTGGTCCGGCTCACCTTGCGGCCGCCCCTGGAACAGGGTGTTCCGGGGGGTTGGGTGTGGGGGCGGATGCGGTGCGTCACCGGCCGCCGGTGGGGGTGGGACGGAGCCCTGAGGGGGTCCGTCCCACCGGTGGTCGCCTACGCGCCCGGCCAGGGGCCCGGGGTCGGGGCCAGGGACTTCTCTTCCGTTTCGGTGTGGAAGAGCTTGAAGCCGCGGCTGAGGTAGTTGTCCATCGCCGTGGGGCCGTCCTGGCTGCAGGTGTGGAGCCAGACGCGGCGGGTGGGCTCGCGGTCGGGCCAGCGGGAGGAGAGGTCCCAGGCGCGGCGGATGCCCTCCGTGAGCAGCCAGCCGCCGATGCCGCGCCCGCGGAAGGCGGGGATCAGGCCGAAGTAGATGATTTCCACCACGCCGTCCGGCTGCGGGTCCAGCTCCACGTACCCCGCCGGGGTGCCGCGGTCGTACGCGACCCAGGTCTCGACCCCGGGCCGGTCCAGCTGGTCCACCCATTCCGCACGGGTCAGCGTGAGGCGGTCCGTCCAGTGGATGTCGCCGCCGACGGAGGCGTAGAGGAAGCGGCTGAACTCGGGGGACGGGACCTCCGCCCGCATGATCGTGGCCTCGGGGCCCGGTCGGCGGGAGGCGGGGACCAGGTCCTCCGGAGAGGTCATCTCCAGGGACCAGGTCGTGAGGGTGATGGTGGGGTCGCTCATGCGTTCAGGGAAGCACGCCGTCACCCGGTCGGCCCAGCCGGGCCCTGATCACCGTGGGGGCCGTGGAGTGCGGCAGCAGGTCTCCGTCGACGGCCGGGCGGATCAGTTCGATCTCCACGCCGTCCCCGAAGCGGTACGGGCGGTGCGCGAGTACGCCCGCCAGGTTGCGGCGGATCCGTGACAGCTCGGCGCGGACCGTGACCGTGCGGGTCGCGTCGCCGAAGACCTCTGCGGCCAGTTCCGCGGCGGACCAGCCCCGGGGGCGTTCGGCGAGGAGGAAGAGGAGCTCCGCGTGGCGCGGGCTCAGCTCCAGGGACCAGCTGCCGGCGGCCCCGTACACCGTGGCCGTGCAGGAGCGCCGGCTGAGGTCCAGGACGGTCCGGCTGACCGCGGTGTTCGTACCGGCGCCGCCGGCCCGCAGCAGCCAGCCGCCGGGGAGGGGCTCCACCGCGCAGTCGCCGAGCTGGGGAAGCCACTGTCTGCCGGGGCCGAAGGACGGGGGGAGGGGGATGCGGCCGGGGGGTGCCAGACCGGTGACCGCGGCCGGCCAGCCCTGCGGGTCCACGGTGAGGGCCCGCTCTCCGGCCGGCAGGCGGGCGAGGAGCGGTGCCGAGATCGAGCGGAGGCGTTCGAGCGATTCCAGGTGGCGGATCTGCAGCTCGCGCTCGGCGAGGCGGGCCACCGAGCTCACCCAGGCGAGGGTGGCCGGGTGCATGGTGGCCAGGGGGCCGCTGACGTCCACCACGCCGAGCAGCCGGCCGTCCCGGGGGTCGTGGACGGGGGCGCCCGCGCACGTCCAGTCGTGGTGCGAGGAGACGAAGTGCTCCGCCGAGAACACCTGCACCGGCCGGCCGGTCACCAGGGCCGTGCCCACGCCGTTGGTGCCCACCACCGATTCGTCCCAGTGGGCGCCCACGCCAAAGCCCAGGCGGTCCGCCTTGCGGAGGATCGAGGACGCCCCTTCCCGCCAGAGCAGGCGGCCGTCCGCGTCCGCGACCACCATGATGTGGAGGGCGCCGTCCAGGGCCGGGAGCAGGCCCTCGCGGAGGACCGGCAGGATCTGCCGGAGTGGTGTGACGTGCCGCCGCTCCTCGGTCTCCGCCGGTGTGAGGAGCCGCGAGCGGCTGTCGCGGTCGGGGTGGACCCCGCCGTCCAGCATGCGGCGCCAGGACGCGGCGATCTCCGGCCGCGGGGCGGCCGGTGGCCGGTCCCCGGCCAGCGTGGCCGCCCGTACCCCCTTCAGCAGGCGCGAGGCATCGCGCGCGTCCATGGCCGAAAGCCGGGCCAAATCAACTGCGGTGTGGGCCACCGGAGCCTCCCCGTAGAACAGGACCTACCACCGGGTCCGCCGCTTCCCCCACGGCTCACCCCTGCTGCACACGGGTGCGCGGCGGGATCCAGGACCCTAGGTTGCAACGGTATGCAACTCTCGCCAAGTGCCGTTCCTGCGACCGAAACTGTGCACGACGCCGCCCCCCGTGACGGTGTCCGGCTCCTCCTCGGGGCTTTCTCGGAAAAACAGGGGTGGCGCCGAGTCGGCGCGGCGCCACCCCGTCCTGCGACGGGCCGGATCCGGGTTCGGTGGGGTTTGGGGACCTCCCCTGCCCGCGATCCCGGCCCGCGCCGGCCGTCAGTTCACGATGCGGGCGCGCTCCACCACCGATCGCAGGTCCAGGGTGTGCGGCAGCGTGCCGAAGGCCGTACCCCAGTCACCGCCCAGGCGGGAGGCGCAGAACGCGTCCGCGACCTGCGCCGGGGCCCAGCGGACCAGCAGCGAACCCTGCAGCACCAGGGCCATGCGTTCCACGACGCGGCGGGCCCGGGCCTCCAGGCCGGTCAGGTCCGCGAGTTCGGTGAACAGGTCCTTGATCGCCGCGTCCAGCCGGTGGTCCGCGCCGCGGGCCCGGCCGATCTCCTGCAGGAACGCGTTGAGCGCCTGGGGCTCGCGCTGCAGTGCCCGCAGCACGTCCAGTGCCTGTACGTTGCCCGAGCCCTCCCAGATGGAGTTCAGCGGGGACTCGCGCAGCAGCCGGGGAAGCCCGGACTCCTCGACGTAGCCGTTGCCGCCCAGGCACTCCAGGGCCTCCACGACGGCCGGCGTGCAACGTTTCGTCACCCAGTACTTCGCGGCCGGCACGGCCAGCCGGAGGAAGGCCCGCTCCTGCTCGTCGCCCGAGTCCTGCACGGCGTCGTACGCGGCCGCCAGCCTGAGCATCAGGACGGTCGCGGCCTCCGACTCCAGCGCCAGATCGGCGAGCACGTTGCGCATCAGCGGCTGGTCGATGAGCTTCGCTCCGAAAGCGGAGCGGTGCTCTGCGTGGTGCACGGCCTGCGTCAGCGCCTGCCGGACCAGCGCCGCCGACCCGATCACACAGTCGAGGCGGGTCGCCGCGACCATTTCGATGATGGTCCGGACGCCGCGCCCCTCCTCACCGACCAGCCGCGCCCACGTCCCGTCGAACTCGACCTCCGCGGAGGCGTTCGACTTGTTGCCCAGCTTGTCCTTCAACCGCTGGACCGCGAACGCGTTGCGCGTGCCGTCCGGCAGCACCCGCGGCAGGAGGAAGCAGCTCAGACCTCCCGGCGCCTGCGCCAGCACCAGGAAACCGTCCGACATCGGCGCGGAACAGAACCACTTGTGCCCGGTGAGCAGGTACTCCCCGGCCGCGTCCAGCGGCTTCGCGGCCGTCGTGTTCGCCCGTACGTCGCTGCCGCCCTGCTTCTCGGTCATCCCCATGCCGAACAGCACGCCGGCCTTCTCGGCGGCCGGCCGCAGCCCCACCTCGTACACGTGCGAGGTGAGCCGCGGCTCCCACTCGGCGGCCAGCTCCGGGTCCACGCGCAGCGCCGGCACCGCCGCATGGGTCATCGACACCGGGCACGCGTGCCCCGCCTCCGCCTGCGACCAGACGAAGAACCCGGCCGCGCGCCGCACATGCCCGCCCGGACGCCCCCAGGCGTCCGTCAGACCCGACGTCACCGCCTTGCCGAGCACCCGGTGGTACGCCGGGTGGAATTCCACCTCGTCGATCCTGTGTCCGTATCGGTCGTGCGTCCGCAGTACCGGCGGATTCCCGTTGGCCTGCGCGCCCCAGTCCTGGGCCTGGGCCGACCCCGCGGCACGCCCGAGATCACCGAGCTCCTGCCGTGCCTGCTCCAGGAGTTCCGGAGCGAGGTGCCGTTCCACGCCCTCGGTCAGGGCGCGGTCACCGCCGTAGACGTCGTACCCCACAAGGGGTGGGGCCTGGTTGCTCACTGTGTGGGTGGTGGCTGCCATGCGGATACCGTAAGGACGTGCAGCCAGCAAAAGAAACACCCCCCGGGCAGCCCCCCGGGCCTCCCGGGCCCCCCGGACCCGCCGGAGGACGCGGACGTCACGCACGTCACGGACATCCCCACGGGCGGCTCCACCGGGCACGCGCCCTCTACCGCAACGTCTCCAAGCGCAAGATGGCGTGGCTGCTGCTCAAGGACACCGTCAATTCCTGCATCGAGTACCGCATCCTGGGGCTCGCGGCCGAGGCGGCGTTCTTCACCCTGCTGTCCATGCCGCCGCTCTTCCTCGGCCTGATCGGCCTCCTCGGATACGTGGACGACTGGACCGACACCACCACCGTCGCCAGCATCAAGGACAACATCCTGACGGCGGTCGGCACGGTCCTCTCCGACCGCGGCGTCAACGAGATCGCCAGACCCCTGCTCGACGACGTCACCAGCCGCGGCCGGCCCGACATCATCTCCCTGGGCTTCGCCTTCGCCCTGTGGTCCGGCTCCCGCGCGGTCAACGTCTTCATCGACACCATCACGGTGATGTACGGCCTCGACGGGCGGCGCGGCATCGTCAAGACCCGCCTGCTCGCCTTCCTGCTGTACGTGGTCGCCCTGCTGATCGGCGCCATCGTGCTGCCGCTGATGGTGGTCGGCCCGGACGCCGTCGTCCGCCTGGTGCCCTGGGGAACCAGCGTGATCGCGGTGCTCTACTGGCCGACCGTCACCCTGCTCTCCATCGCCTTCCTGACCACCCTGTACCACGTGTCCGTCCCCGTGCGGTCGCCGTGGATCGAGGACGTACCGGGCGCGCTGGTGGCCCTCGCGATGTGGGTGCTCGGATCGTTCCTGCTCCGCATCTACCTGACCAGCACCGTCGAGGGCCCCACCATCTACGGTTCCCTCGCCGCGCCCGTCGCGGTGCTGCTGTGGATCGGCATCTCGGCCTTCGCGGTGCTGGTCGGAGCCGCCGTCAACGCCGCCATCGACCGCGTCTGGCCGTCCGTGGCCACCGCCGCGGCCCGCGAGGCCAACGAACGGGCCCGGGAGGCAGAGGCCGCCCAGCTGATCGCCCGCGCGGCGGCCTGGCGGGCCCTGGCCGAGGGCGAGTCCGAGGACGACGAGGACTCCGGCATGCCCTCCGAGTTCCCGGAGCGCTGGTCCAACTTCCTGCCTCCCGAGGACTACCGCTCGCGGCTCCACCGGGAGCGGCACCCGCATCCCTGAGGGTGCGGAGCGGATGCGGCGGTCGGCGCGCGGTGGTCGGTAGTCGGCGCCCGGGTCCGGCGTCCGGCTCGGGCCCGTGGTCACCGAGGCGCGCACCTGACACCATGCCACCGTGCACGTACTGATCGTGACCGTAGGCTCGTGGGGTGACGTCGCCCCCTACACCGGGCTCGGCGTGCGGCTCGCCGCCGCCGGGCACCGGGTGTCCGTGGCCACCCACGCCCGGTTCGCCGGACAGATCGCCTCCCACGGCCTCGGCTTCCGTCCGCTGCCGGTCGACCCGCGCGAGGAACTGGCCTCCGCCCGCGGCCGCTCCCTCGCCCGCGCGGCCGCCCCGCCCGTCGCCATGGCGCACGCCGTGCGGATGGCCCGCACCTTCATGCCCCGGCTCGCCGAGGGCATCACCGCGGCCGTCCGGGGCGGCACGGACGGCACCGACGGCACCGACGGCACGGCGGGCACGGGAGGTGCGGACGGCGCCGACGTCCTCCTCGCCTCCACGCTCACCGACCCGATGTGCTCGGCGCTCGGCGAGGCCCTCGGCATCCCCTGCCTCGGGGTGTACCTCCAACCGATCCTCCCCACCGCCGAGTTCCCGCCCCTGATCACCGGCGCGCACTCATACGGCCGCACCCTCAACCGGCTCGCCGGATACGCCCTGTGGGCCGGCGCCGACCGCCTGTTCGCCCCCGCCGTGGGCACCCTGCGCCGCGAACTGGGCCTGCCCGCCCGCCGCTTCACCGGCCCCCTCGGCCCGGCCCGCGACCGCACCGTGCTGCACGGCTACAGCCCCTCCGTGGTGCCCCGCCCCTCGGACTGGCCCGCCGGCCACCGGGTGACCGGCTACTGGTGGCCCGCCGCACCGCCCGGCTGGCAGCCCGAACCCCGGCTCCTGGACTTCCTCGCCGCCGGCCCGCCCCCGGTCCTCGCCGGCTTCGGCAGCTTCGTCGCCCCCGACCCGGAACGCCTCTCCGCGCTCCTCGTACGGGCCTTCCGGCTGGCCGGCGTCCGCGGCCTGGTCCAGTCCGGCTGGACCGGCCTGCACGTCACCGGCGACGACCTGCTGACCATCGGCGACACCCCGCACGACTGGCTGTTCCCGCGCACCGCCGCCGTGATCCACCACGCGGGCGCGGGCACCAGCGCGGCCGGACTGCGGGCCGGCGTGCCCGGCGTCCCCGTGCCGGTCCAGCTCGACCAGCACTTCTGGGCCGCCCGGCTGCACCGGCTGGGCACCGCGCCCCGCCCGCTGCGCCACCAGCGCCTCACCGCCGAGTCCCTGGCCGCCGCGATCCGCGGCGCGCTGGCGATCCCGCCCCAAGGGCCCCGCCGGGTGGCGGCCGCCCTGGCCGCCGAGGACGGCGCGGCACGGGTCGCGGAAGCGCTCGCACGGCTGGAGTGAGGCCGCGGCCGACCGCCGCGGCCCCCCGCTCCGAGCCCGCCTAGGCTGGGAGGGTGGCGTACACCGAACGGCCCTCCGGGCTCGTCCCCGGCGCGGTGCTGTGGCGGGCCGACGGCCCCGCCGGGACGGTGCTGCCCGACGGGTGCATGGACCTGTTGTGGGTGGAGGGGCGGCTGCTGGTGGCGGGCCCCGACACCCGGGCGCACCCGGCGCGGGAGGTGCCCGGTTCCGGCTTCGCCGGGATCCGCTTCGCGCCCGGGGCCGCGCCCGCGCTGCTCGGCGTACCGGCGTACGAGCTGCGCGACCGGCGCGTCGAACTGGCCGAACTGTGGCCCGCCCGGGAGGTCCGGGCCCTGACCGGCCGGATCGCCTCGTACGCCGACCCCCTCGCCGGTCTCGACGCGCTCGCCCGGAGCCGGGACGTGGTTCCGGACCCGCTGATCGCCGACGTGGTGCTCCGCCTGCGGGCCGGCCAGACGGTCGCCCGCATCGCGGACACGCTGGGCCTGGGCCCGCGGCAGCTGCACCGCCGCTCCCTGGCGGCGTTCGGCTACGGCGCGAAGACCCTCGGCCGGGTGCTCCGCATGCAGCGGGCCCTGGCCCGGGTCCGGGCGGGCGTACCGTACGCCGAGGTGGCCCACGGCACCGGCTACGCCGACCAGGCCCACCTGGCCCGCGAGGTGCGCGCCCTCACGGGCACCACCCTCACCGGCTACGTCGCGTCCGGCCCGGACGGGGCGAACAGCGACACCCCGCAGCCGTCCGGGTCGAGGACGACGGCGTAGCGCTGCCCCCAGAACGCGTCCCAGGGCTTGAGGTGCCCCTGGTACCCGGCCGCAGTCAGCTCGTCGTGGAGGGCGTCGACCTCGGCGGGCGAGTCGCACAGGAACGCCAGCTCGCGGCGCTGACCCCCGGTCGGGCGCGTCCACTCCGGATCCAGCGAGCGGACCACGTCCTCGGTGTCCCAGGCGATCCGCATCCCGCCGGGCAGCGCGGCCTCCACGTGGGGCTGGTCGTCCGACCCCTCCGGGATCTCCAGGCCGAGCCGGCGGTAGAAGGCGAGCGAGGCGGCCATGTCACCGGTGACCAGGCCGATCATGTCGAGTCGAGGAGTCATGGGGGCAGGCTAGGCCGGTCCCGCCGCTCCGGTCTTGAAGGAATCGGACACGGAGACGCGCACGCGACGACGCCGGCCCGGGGAGGTTTCCCGGGCCGGCGTCGTCACACCGGTGGTGTCGCCACTCAGCGGGCGAGCTCCCACGATCTGCGCGGGGTGCCCGCCGCATGCCTCTGCACGACGAGGTCCATCAGGGCCACCAGGACGTCCCGCACCGAGCCGCGGTTGCGGGCGTCCAGCAGGAGCACCGGCACCTCGTCGCCCAGGTCGAGGGCCTCGCGCACCTCTTCCAGGTCGAAGTGGTGCGCGCCGTCGAAGTGGTTGACGGCCAGCACGAACGGAGTGCCGCGCTCCTCGAAGAAGTCGAGCGCGGGGAAGGAGTCCTCGATGCGGCGGGTGTCGGCGATGACGATCGTGCCCAGGGCGCCCTCGACGAGGTCGTCCCACAGGAAGGAGAAGCGGTCCTGCCCGGGCGTGCCGAAGAGGTACAGCACGATCGACGGGTCGAGGGTGATCCGCCCGAAGTCCAGGGCGACGGTCGTCGTGGTCTTGTTCTCCACCCCGACGAGGGAGTCGACCCCCACCGACACCTGGGTGATCGCGGCTTCCGTGTCCAGCGGCTCGATCTCCGAGATCGCGCCGATGAACGTGGTCTTCCCGACGCCGAGTCCGCCGCTGACCACGATCTTCACAGCGAGGGGCACGGCCTTGTCAGAGCGCCCGAACATGGTCCCTGATCCTCTCCAGGACGTGGAGCGGTAGCTCCTTGGGTTGTTGGCAGACCAGCAGCCCGCCGACCACCAGGTCGGCGATGAGCACCTTCGCCACGCCCAGCGGTACGCCGATCCGGGTGGCCACCTCGGCCACCGTCGCCGGCTCGGCGCACAGCGCCACGATCCGCCGGCGCTCGAACTCCAGCGTCTCCGTCTGCGCGCCGGCCGCGGCGACGACGAGCGTCTCCAGCCGCAGCCCGTCGTGCAGCGGCTCCACCCGGCCGCCGGTCATGATGAACGGCCGCACGAAGAGCGCGTCGTCGTCGGCTTCCTCGCTCATCGCGGCAGGCCCTGGCGCAGGTCGGCGATGAGGGCCGGGTTGAGCAGGTCCCCGGTCCGCTCCGCGAGCACGGCCATCTCGTAGCCGACCAGGCCGAGTTCACCGCTGCTGTCGGCGAGCACGCCCAGGCAGCTGCCGTCGCGGATCGCCGAGACGAGCAGGAAGCCCCGACCCATCTCGATCATGATGAGCTTGAACCGGTCGAAGTCGTAGCGCCGGGACGCACTGCGCGCGAGGCTCGACAGGCCCGAGACGACCGCCGCGAGATGGTCGGCGTCCGTACGGCCCAGACCGTCCGAGACGGCGATCAGGAGGCCGTCGGACGAGACCGCGACCGCGTCGCGGACCCCGTCCGTCTTGCGGACGAAGTTCGCCAGCAGCCAGTTGAAGGTCTGCGTGTCGTTGTGCAGGTCGACGGTCACTTCTCATCACCCTTCCCGGCGCGCTGCTGCGGCTTCTGCGCGGTCTGCTTCTCCTTCTCGACGCTGATCGCCCCCCGCATGTGGGCGCTGCGGAGCGTCGAGAGCATCCCGGACACCTGGTCGGGCGTGCGGTCCGGGTTCGGCTCGGACTCCTGCTGCCAGCGCGGCTGTGCCGTCTCGCTGACGGCGGAGGGGATGGCGCTGCGCTTGGGCCGCTTGACCAGGCCGTTGCGGGTGCGCGCCGCGCACGTGCCGCGCGGGCCGGGGTCGGCGGCGGGGCCGGGTTCGGGGACGGCCGGGACGGCCCGGACCGGTGCCGTGGCGGACTCCGCCGCGTCCGGTTCCGCCGGGGCGTCGTCCACGGAGCCAGCCACGGGCCGGCCGGCGGCCGGTGCGGCGTCGGGGGCGGAGCGGGGCGAGGGCAGGGACGCGGCTCCGTCCGGCCCGTCCGGCACGGGGGCGGCCCCCTTCCTCCCCTTCGCCCCCTGAGACGGCTGCGCTGCCGGCTGCACGTCCGCCTTCTCGTCGGCCTTCGCGTCCGGCTTCGGGGCGCCCGGCGACGCCGGATCCGTCAGCAGGCCGTGGGGCAGCAGCACGCGGGCCACGGTTCCGGCCGCGGGGGCCTCGCCGAGCCGGACCTCGATGCCGCACTTGCGGGCCAGCGCACCGACCACGAAGTGGCCGAGGAAGCGGGTCGGTTCGGCCATGAAGGTGGCGGAACCGGAGAGCCGGACGTTGGCCTCGGCAATGGCGCGGGGCTCCATGCCCGTGCCGTGGTCGACGATGGCCACCAGATAGCCGGCACTGGTACGGCGGCCCTCGATCTCCACGTCGGTCACCGGCGGCGAGTAGCTGAGCGCGTTCTCGACCAGCTCGGCGAGCAGGTGGGCCACCTCGGCGACCACACTGCCGCTGATGTACGCGGAGTCCACCCGGCGCAGCGTCACCCGCCGGTACTCCTCGACCTCGGACAGCGCGGCGCGGATGACGTCGGTGACCGACAGCGGCGTGGACCACGGGCGCGGGCTGGCCTCGCCGGCCAGGATCAGCAGGCTCTCCGCGTTGCGGCGCATCCGGGTGGCGAGCTGGTCGAGCTCGAAGAGGTTGCCCAGCGTGGCCGGGTCGGCGTCCTCGTGCTCCAGCTTGTTGATGAAGCTGATCTGGCGCCGTACGAGGTTCTGGTTGCGGCGGCCGAGGTTGACCAGCGACTCCGTGGCGTTGCGGCGCAGCACCGCCTGCTCGGTCGCGAGGTCGTAGGCCGCCTGCTGCAAATGCTCGAAGGCATCGGCCACCAGGGCGATCTCGGTGCCGGTGTCCGGCGGCAGGTCCAGCGAGCCGAGCGGCTCCGGCCGGTGCCCGGAGGAAGCCTGTACGCGTGCGACGGCGGCGGGCAGCCGGTTCTCGGCGATGTCGCGCGCCTGGCGGGTGAGGCTGGCGAGCGGCCGGGACACGGCGCGGGCGCAGCCGACGGCGAGGCCGCCGAGGAGGGCGATCGAGCCGAGGGCGAGCAGCGCGAACAGGGCGAGGGCGCGGGTGGCGTCCTGCTCCGTGCTGTCGGCGCGGGCCTGGATGTCGGCACCGAGCGTGCTCTGCACGGTGCGCAGGCCGTCGATGGTGGCCGTCGAGGCGTCCCACCACGCCGTGGGCGTGATCTTCTCCGCCGGCAGCTGGCCGACGCCGTCGGCGACGGTCTTCTCCAGCGCGAGGAAGGCGAGCGCCTGCGGCGTGCGCAGGGCCTCGTCGAGGCGGCGCTCCTCCTCGGGAGTGGCCCACTGGGGGTAGACGAGCAGTTCGTCGAGGCGGGCGGCGCGGGCGGCCAGGAAACGGGGGTAGGCGTCGCCGCGGAATCGGCCGGCGCGCACCGAACCGAGGACGATCGCCCGCTCCTCACCGGTGTACTCCTTGGCGAGTCCGAGCACCTGGAGGGTCTGGAAGGCGGAGCGGAGCTTGTCGTCGCGGACCTCGTGGAGGCCCAGTCCGAGCTGGTTGAGGGAGGTGATGGCGTCCGTGAACCAGCCGATGGTCCCGTTGACGTCGGCGGTGCCCCGGTCGGCGGAGGCGCGTACGGCGGCCAGCCCGTCGAGTCGCTTCAGTGCCGTGCGCACGGACGCGGCGGAGCCGCTGTCGCCGTGGCGCTCGTGGTCGGCGAGGCCGCGCCGGGCGGCGTCGGTGGCGGCGCGCTGGGCCGGCAGCATGGCGCGGAAGCGGTCGACGCCGGCGACGCGTCCGACGGTGATGCCGCGTTCCTTCTGGAGTTCGTGGATGAAGTCCTGTACCTCGATGGCGAGTTCGGCGTTCGACGCGGTCCTGGCCGCGTTGCGGTAGTCGCCCACCTGCTGGGCGGCCGAGAGGCCGAGCAGGGTGAGCAGCAGGACGACGGCCACGACGAGGATGCGGACGAGTTTGGCGCGGATCGTCCGTGGGGCGACCGTCGTCAAGACGGCGCCCCTTAAGCGGCCGGGCCGCGTGGACGGGTTCTCTGTGTCCATTGCTGAGCTTTCGGAAGGGGATGGCTCTGACGCTGGATCAGCCAGCGTCAATCCCAACGAGGCTCAGGACGCCCGGTCACGTGATCATGTGGTTGTGGGATTGACGACGGAGGCCGGCCGCCGGGCGTTCCCGCAGGTCCGGGCGCGACTCACCGTACGGCCCGACGGGAGACCGGTTGTCCACGATGTGGACATCGCGTCGGATCCGCGCGGCCGGGCAGCCGCGGATTAAATCGGTGGTGCCCCGCCCCGCGCCGGGCTAGGGTCCTGCACATCCGCTCCCGAGCGAGCGGTGTTCGTGCGGTCTTGATCTGCACGGTGTCGGTCCGCAAGGTGTCGGTCCGTGCCATGTCGGTCCGCACGGTGTTGGTTCGTGGAGAAGAAGCCGGAGGTGAGGACATTGATGACTGTCGTGGTGACGGGCACTGCCCGCATTCAGGAGTTCATCGCTTCCACCCCCGTGGTCTCCGGCTGACACCCACTCGACTTCCGCGCGCAGAGCGCGCCGCCGGGGCCACCCTTCGAAGGGTTCCCCTTGTTCAACGCTTCCCCCAACACGTCCACCCCCGACGCGTTCACCTCCCACGCGTCCACTCCCGGCACCGAGCACGCCCTCACCGACTGCGGCTGGGACGAAGGCTGGGCGGCCGAGTTCGCCCCCTACACCGCCCAGGGCCTGCTCCCCGGCCGGGTCGTACGGGTCGACCGCGGGCAGTGCGACGTCATGACGGCGGACGGCATCGTCCGCGCGGACACGTCGTTCGTCACCCCGCACGACCCGCTCCGGGTCATCTGCACCGGTGACTGGGCCGCCGTCGACCCCGACGGCGCCGGCGACCCCCGGTACGTACGGACGTACCTGCCGCGCCGGACCTCGTTCGTCCGGTCCACCTCCTCCAAGCGGTCCGACGGCCAGATCCTCGCCGCGAACGTCGACCACGCCATCGTCGCCGTCTCGCTCGCGGTGGAGCTGGACCTCGGCCGGATCGAACGGTTCCTGGCCCTGGCCTGGGAATCGGGCGCCCAGCCGCTGGTCGTACTCACCAAGGCGGACCTCGTACCGGACCCGGTCACGCTCGCGCACCTCGTCCAGGACGTGGAAGGCACGGCACCCGGGGTGCAGGTGCTGACGGTGTCCTCGCTCACCGGCGAGGGCATGGACGTGCTCGGCGCGGTGGTGGCGGGCGGCACCAGCGTGCTGCTCGGCATCTCGGGCGCGGGCAAGTCCACCCTCGCCAACGCCATGCTCGGCGCGGACGTGATGGAGGTGCAGGCCACGCGCGACATCGACGGCAAGGGCCGCCACACCACCACCACCCGCAACCTGCTGCTCCTGCCCGGCGGCGGCGTGCTGATCGACACCCCCGGACTGCGCGGCGTCGGCCTGTACGACGCGGAGACCGGGGTCGGCCAGGTGTTCTCGGAGATCGAGGACTACGCCCGGCAGTGCCGCTTCCACGACTGCGCCCACGAGGCGGAGCCGGGCTGCGCGGTGCGCGACGCGGTGGACCGCGGCGAACTGGCGGAGCGGCGCCTGGACAGCTACCGCAAGCTGCAGCGCGAGAACCAGTGGATCGTGGCGAAGACGGACGCCCGCCTCCGGGCGGAGATCCGCCGCGAATGGCGCCTCCGCGGCGCCGAGGGCCGCGCCAATTACGAGGCGAAGCGCGGCGGCCGGGGCTGACCGGTCACCGCCGCAACCCCCGCCGCAATCCTCGCGGCCAGCCTTGCCGCCTTCCCCGCGGCCTTCCCCGCCGCCCCGGTCAGACGCCCGGGGTGGCGGGGACCGTCCCGTCGGCGATGGCCTTCGCGAGCAGGGCGTGGTCGGCGCGGGTGAGGTCGGCGTACGCCAGGGCGAAGTCGGCGACGGAACGGTCGAAGACGTCCGACGCACCGAGGTAGCCGGCGATGGCGATCCGGTCGCCGGACCGGGCGTGCGCCCGGGCCAGCGCCGTACCGCACAGGGCGGCGTACCGGCGCAGCCCTGTCGGCGCCATGGCTTCCACGACCGCTGCCCCCTTCATGTCACGCAGCTGCCGGTTGTAGAAGTGCCGTCCGGCCGGCCCGGTCACCCAGCCGAGGAAGATGTCGCCGGCGGCCTGCAGCAGCCGCTGACCTGCGACGACCCGGTGGCCGTGATGGTCGTACCGGGGGTGCCGGTACCCGAGGTCCCCCTGGTCCCCTCCCTGCTCCTGCTCCTGCACGGTGGGAACGGGCAGATGGGCCTCGAGAACGGAGGGGACGGCCTCCTTGATCTGCAGGAAGAGCGGGTCGGCGTCGTCGCGGCCGCTCATCAGCACGATGAAGCAGCGGGTCCCGACGCTCCCCACCCCGACGACCTTCCGCGCCGCGTCGACGAAGTGGTAGCGGTCGAGCAGCATCCGCCGCTCCTCGGGGAGCGTGTCGCGGTACTGCCGGAACGTCGTGCCCACGATCTTGGCCTCGTCCTCGGTCACCGGTTGCAGCAGCGGCGGATCGTCGATGATGCGGATCCGGCCGTCCCGCTTCTCGGTCAGCTTGGCGAGGGCCTGCAGGCTGGTGCGCCGCCGGGCCCGGCTCAGGTTCGCCTCGACCCGCTCGCGGGCGATGCCCTGGGCGAGCGCGAAGACCTCGTCCGTACCGATGCGCTCGTACCAGACGTCGAGTTCACCCTGGCCGGCCAGACGCCGCATGGAGAGCCGGTAGGCCTGGACCGCTTCGAGGGCGGAACCCCGGGCCGCCTCGTCGCCGTGCCCGTTCTCCCGGGCGGCCACGGCGACGCTCGCGGCGAGCCGCTTCACATCCCACTCGAACGGCCCGGGCAGCGTTTCGTCGAAGTCGTTGAGGTCGAAGAGCATGGCCCGCTCGGGTGAGGCGAACACGCCGAAATTCAGCAGGTGCGCGTCACCGCACAGCTGGACGATCAACCCGGTGTGCGGGGTGGAGGCCAGGTCCCCGGTCATCACCGCGGCCGAACCGCGCAGGTAGGCGAACGGCGAGGCCGACATCCGTCCGTACCTGATGGGCAGCAGCTCCTGCACCCGGTCCGTGCCCTGCTCCACCAGCACGCCGATCGGATCGGGCCGGTCCGACGCCGGGGACCACTGCCCGTGCGCGCGCCGACTGACCCGCTTGCGGGTCGCCCGGCCCCGCTGCGCCCGCTCCGCTGGACTGGCCATGGCCATGCCGTCTCCTCCCGCCGCGTCCACGTTCCCAGCGTGTGCGGAGGGCGGTGAGAGCGCACCTCGGCGGGGTGGCGGGTGGGGGGTGGCGGGTGCCGGGAGTCGGGTGCCGGGTCAGGGCGGCGCGGGGGCCGAGGTCAGCTGCCTTCCTCCCCCTGCCCGGTCTCCAGCCCCCAGGCGTGGACCCGATCCGGACGGATCCGGATCACCTCGGGGCTGAAGTGGGGTCCGAGGGAGTGCGGGCCGGTCTCCAGCGTGGCCGTACCGCGGATCTCGATGCCCCGCACCCGCCACGGCCGGGTGCTGACCAGGTCGTCCACGACCAGGGCCAGGCGCGGGTTGTCCTGCAGATTGCGCCATTTCTTCGTCTTGCCCATGGCCATCCCGCCCACCAGGACCGTGCCGTCTTCCTGTGGGAAGAAACCCACCGGATTCACCTGGGGCTGCCCGGCAGCGTCCACGGTGGCGAGCCGCCCGAGGTGCTGGGACCGCAAGTAGTCGAGCTCGGCTGCGCTGAATCCGTCGAAATCCCTCATGGGAACAGCCTCACCGTCCCCACGCCTCTTTTCCATCGGTCCGCGGTCGGAGCCGGGCCCTACGCCGAAGGTCGGAGGCGGGGCGGGGACGGGGGAAGGGGGGAGGGGGGTACGGCCCCCATGCCACGGCCCGCTCTTCCCCTGAGCGGGGGTGTGGGTGTGCCGGGGCTTTGCCTGGACTGACGGGCAGCCCCCGGGCACCACCTGATGCCGTCCAGGCGGAGCCGCGGCACACCCCCGACCCCACCCGCCGACCGGTTCCGTCCAGGGGAGTGGGGTCGGTGCCCCGACGCCGCCTCGCTCTCCCGTCCCGTTCAGGCGGAGTCCCGTTGCTGCACCCGCCCTCTCACTCTCCTTCCTCCTTCTCCTTTCTCCCTTCTCCTTCTCCTCCTCCGGTTCTCAATGGCGGGCCACCCAGCCGCGTTCGTACGCGTGCCAGCCCAGTTGGAGGCGGGTCGTCACTCCGGCCAGTTCCATCAGGCCCTTGACCCGGCGTTGTACTGTCCGCAGGCCCAGTTCCAGGTGCTTGGCCACGCTCGCGTCCGTCATGCCCGCCAGCAGCAAGGAGAGGATCACCAGGTCCGTGCCGTCCGGGCAGGCCGGGGATTCCGCGACCGTTCCGTCAGCGCCCCCCAACCGGAGCGGCAGCGCGTCCCGCCATACCGCCTCGAACAGCCCGAGCAGGGACTCCAGCAACCCCGATGCGTGCACCACCAGTGCCGCGGGTTCCGTGCCGCGGCCGGTCAGCGGGACCATGGCCAGGGCGCGGTCCGCGATCACCAGTCTCGTGGGGACTTCCGGGACCACCCGGAGCTGCTCGCCGCGGGCCAGGGCCACCTGCGCTTCGCGCAGGCCGTCCGGATCGGTCAGGACGTCGCGTTCGATCACCACCCGGTAGTGGACCCCACTGCCCGCAGCCCGGTCCTCCGTGTCGTCGTCCGGGCCCGTCGGCACCTGGGGGCGGCCGGTCACCAGTGCGCGCACCTCCTCCACCGCCCCCCGCTGGAGCTGTACGAAGCGGTGCGCGATCGCGCTCGCGCCCGTCACCACCTCCACCAGGTCGTGCACGGCCGGCTCCGTCGCCTCCGCGCGGTACTCCTCGGCCAGCAGCGCCGCCGCCGCTTCCGCCTGCTCCAGATCGTGCCGTTGCCGGGTGAGGAGCGCGCCCAGGGCCACCCCCGGCGGGGCCGCCACCCAACGGCCCGGCCGTGCCGAGGACTGCGCTGCCAGGCCGTGCCGCTCCAGGTGCCGCAAGGCCCGTTCCGTCTGTGGCACGGGCAGGGTCAGTCGGTGTGCCAGGTCCGGCACCTCCGCAGCACCCAGCGCCACCAGCGCCCGGTAAGCCGACTCCTGGCCCTCGTCCAGACCTATCGCACCCAGCAACCCGTCCACCCCACATCCGGCCCGCTCTGATGGCGGGAAGAGGCCACGGCGCAAACCCGCCGCGGACATCATCACCGCACCCCCCGCCCCTCCGACAAGGTCTTGCCACCGCAACACCGAACATCTGCCGGGCGCGAGCCGTCCATGAGCCATCCATGAGCCGTTCGTGAGCCATTTGTGCGGCAACTTTGCGGCTCGGTACGACTGTTGGCCGCTTTCGGCCGGGTAGGGCGATGTGTCCGATATCGCCGATCGTGTGGATGTGCTACGTCCGGTGATGCGTTCGGCACGGCGGGGAGGGGTCCCGACGGACGTTCGCCCATCGGGACCCCTTTCCGCCGTTCCGGTGTGCCGGACCCCCCGGACGGCCGACACTGAGGGGCATGAGTCAGCAGGGGGACGCGGACCCACAGGACTGGTGGCACAAGCTCTACGAGGACCCGGCGGAGGCATCCGGCGCGGACCGCTCGGGAGGACCCGTCGAGGAACGGCACGACGGTCCCGGAAGGCCCGGAAGGCCCGGAGGGGCGAGCGAGCCCGGCGAGGGACCGCCGGAGGCATTCGGCGCGGATCCGCCGGGCGCACCCGGCGGCGCGCAGGGTCCGGCGGACCCGCGTGCGGCACCCGGGTGGGCCGCCCCGTCGGGCCTCCCCCTGCTCCCGGGCCCCAGACCCGCCGCCGACGACGACCCGGCGGACACCCTGGAGACCCGCTTCGGCTCGGCCTGGTCCATGCTCTACGGCGCTCCTGCTCCGGGAACACGGCCTCCCGGCTCCGTTCCGGCGGAGCCCGATGCCGCTCCGGCGTCCCCGGCCTTCGGTTCCGGCGCGGCCGGCACGCCGGGTCCGGAGGCTCCCGCGGCACGCACGGCTGAGGCCGGACCCGGCCCGGTCCCGGGCTCCACCGGACGAGAAACCGGAACGGAGTCCGCCGAGAGCGATGCGTCGGGCGAATGCGGTGCCGCGGGCGAATGCGGTGCCGCGGGCGAAAGCGGTGCCTCGGGTGTGAGCGGTGCGACGGGCGCGAGCGGTGCGACAGGTGAGAGCTCTGCCCATTCCGGTACTGCTCGGCCCGGTCCCGCCGATTCAGGTCAGTCCGGTCCCAGCTTTGCCAGTCCCAGCTCTGCCGGTCCGAGCCCTGCGGGTCCGAGCCCTGCGGGTCCGAGCTCTGCCGGTCCGAGCTCTGCCGGTCCGAGCCCTGCGGGTAGGGGCCAGGTCGATCGTGGTCCAGCCGATCGCGTTCCAGCCGATCCCGGTGCACTCGGTCCCGGTCCGGCCGGTCCCGACCCGGCCGATCCCAGGGCAGTGGATCCCCGGTCGGCCGGTCCCTCGTCGGCCGGTCCCTCGTCCGCCGGTCTCCCGTCCGTCGATCCCCCCTCGGCCGGTCTCCTGCCGGCACCGGCGGACGCCCCCGCCGACGGGACACCAGCCAACGGGGCCCCCGCCGGCGGAACCCTCGCCGACCGGACCTCCGCCGACCGGACTTCCGCCGACCCAACCCCCTCCGTGCGGAAGCCCGCCGTGCCGGGGCCCTTCGCGGCGACGGCGGCCGTTCCCGTACGGGAGCCGGCAGGGCGGCCCGTGTCCCCCCGGCAGCCCTCGTCCCCCCGCCCGCCCGCGGCGGAGCCGCCGGGCGAGGGTGCGGGCGGAGCCGTGGCCGCGCCGGAGCGGGGGCGGGGGCGGCGGGAAGCGGTCGATCCCCGGGGTGAGCCCGGGGCCACCGGATATGCGCTCGGGGCGGTCACGGTGCCGCCCGTGCAGGACCCGTTCGGGGCGGCAGGGGCGGCCCGGCCCGCGGTACGGCACCTCGGGGACCGGGCTCCCACCTACGCCGCGGAGCCGGGGGCCCTGCCCGTCACCGACCCCGCCGCGCTGGACGCGCTCGTGCCGGACACCGTGCTGGAGGGCGCGCGTTACGGGGGGAGCACCCTGCGGGCCGGTTCCGTGCGCGGCGACTCCGCCCGGTACCGGGGGGAGGCGCGCCGGGACTTCCTGCTCACCGCGCGCTTCGGGACCGGGGACGACTCGCTGGTGCTGGTGGCCATTGCCGGCGGGGACCGGGCCGCCGAAGGCGCCCAGGAGGCCGCCGCCGAGCTGTGCCGCTGGGTCGCCGGTGCCGTCGGCCGCAGCCAGGGCCGCCTCGGCGACGACATCCGTTCCGGCCGCCGGGACGCGTTGCGTTCCGGCCTTCAGCGGCTCACCGACCGCGGCTTCGGCCGGCTGCGGGCCCGTGCCGCCGAGCTGGGGCTCGACGAGGCCGCGTACACGGCCGGGTTGCGCTGCCTGCTGCTGCCCATCGACCCCGAGTGCCGGACCCGGGTGAGCTTCGGCAGCGGACCGGGCGGGCTGTTCCGGCTCCGGGCAGGGGGGTGGGAGGACCTGGAGCCGCCCGGCCCGGCCGCCGAAGGCGGGTTCCGGTTCCGGGCCGCCGTGGCGCGGCCGGGCGACGCCCTGCTGCTCTGCTCGGGCGGCCTGGCCGCGCCGATGCGCGAGGAACCCCTCCTCCCGGCGGAGCTCGCGGTGCGCTGGACCGGCACCGAGCCGCCCGGCCTCGCCGCCTTCCTCGCCGACACCCAACTCCGGCTCAAGGGCTACGCCGACGACCGGACCGCCGCCGCGCTCTGGGAGGCGTAACGGTGGACGGGGAGAGAAGTGGAAGAGGAGAGAGGCGGGGAGGGGAGAGGCGGGGAGGGGAGAGAGCCGGAAGGCGTGGGTGAATAATCGGTTGCCCGTTGCCCGGCCGGGTGGTTGCAATGGCCCGCAACCGAACCGTCAGCCGGGAGACGCCAGCGCATGAACACGCCACAACTGCACACCGGTACGGAATCGGCTGACGGGGCTTCCGTCCGGATCGGTGCTCTCGTTCCGCTGTCCAGGCCTGGCTGGACCGATGCGGGCCGGCACCTGCTCGCAGGGCTGGAGCTGGCCGTTCGCGAGGTCAATGACGGCGGTGGGATCCTCGGCAGGCCGCTCGAACTCGTGGTCCGGGACACCGCGGCCGATCCGCGGCGGGCCGAGGCGGCCGTGGACGAGCTGGCCGGGCTGGGCGTGGCGGCCCTGGCGGGGGAGTACCACAGCGTCGTCGCGCGTACCGCCGCCGCCCGGGCCGACGCACTCGGCCTGCCCTTCCTCTGCTCGTCCGCGGTGCTCGACGCGCTCACCGAACGGCCGACGGAATGGGTCGCGCGCCTGGCCCCGGCGCAGTCCCACGGCTGGCGGATCTACGCGGACTTCCTCCTCGGCGCGGGCCACGGAAGGATCGCCGTGGCGGCCGATCCGAGCGTCTACTGGGAGTCCGGGACCCGCATCCTGCGGGAGCACCTCGCTCAGCGCGGCGGCACGGTCATCGAACTCGACATGAGCGCGCTCACCCCCGAGGCCGTGTGTGACGAACTGGCCGCCCGGCGCGCCACGGCGCTGCTCCTGCTGGTGGGCCACCCGGAGCCGGCGCTGTCGATCGTCCGGTCCGTCCGCCGCGACCGGCGGCTCCCCGGCCTGCTGATCGGCGCTCCGGCCGGTCAGCCGGAATTCGCCGCATGGGGGAGCCGGCCGGGCGGCGAGGGTGCTGCGGTCCCGTTCCTGCGCTATCTGCCGGAAGAACTCGGCCCGCTCGGCGCGCGGGTCGGGACGGCCCTCCGCGAACGGCTGGGGGAAGCGCCCTCCTTCGTCGCCTTCGAGGGCTACGACACCGTCGCCGTCCTGGCCGACCTGCTGCGTTCCCACGGCACGGACCGGGATCGCACTGCCGCTTCCTGGCCGCTCGTCGACGTCGAGGGCACCCGCGGCCGGATCCGGTTCTCCCGCGCTCCGGGCATCGGCGTATGGCAATGGGCGTGGCCGCCGGTGCAGGTCGCCGACCGGGACCCGGCGGACCCCGATCGCTTCCGGATCCTGCACACCGGCTGAGGAATCGCCCCCCACCGCCCCGCCGCCGGAACGGAACGTCAAGGGCGCCGGTGCCCGGTGACGGCGGGATCTCGCCGCCGGTGGGAGTTCGCCTCGCCCTGCTGCAGTACGGCGTTCCCGTCAAAGTGCTCCTCTTCGGCAATTCCCCGGCGGGCGCGGGCGAGTGGGAGACGCGCTTTCCGGCCGTCCTTCGTACGGAAGCACATACCGCGGCCGCGACGGGGCGGCGGCCGCCCGCGCAGCCGCTTCCCCCCGAGTCCGAGTGGACGGGCGCGGGCAGCTCAACAGGGCGGCGGAGGGCGGATTCCGGCCCCCGGGGCGGTTCCGGCGGAGCGGTCGCCGGAACCGGTGGACTGTCCATTCCACCGAGGACCGGCGCCGAAACGGCCGTCGTCTTCGCGCTTTCCGCCGAGGGACCGGGTCGGCCGGAGGGGCGGTCCGGACGCTCCGGATGGCCTGATCCTGCCTGTGCGGCCGGCCCGCCTCCGTAACTCTGTTACAGGCCCGGAGGAGTGCGGTCACGCCCGGCGGGCATGCATCCCGTAGACCAGTTCGAAGCGATACGGGTGCGACGCGACACGGGAGGTACATCGCCGTGCGGGCGGGGGCGAGGACCGAGATCACTCGGACGGTGCGCCGGGCGGATCTGAAGGCGGTGGGTGAGGTCCGCAGGGACCTTCGGGAGATGTTGCGGTACCGCTGCCGGGCGGACACCGCGGACGTGGCGGAGCTGCTGGCGACGGAGCTGGTGACCAACGCCCTGGTCCACACGGACCACGGAGCCGAGGTCAGCCTCCGGCTCGCCGCCACCCGGATACGGGTGGAGGTCCGGGACGGCACCGCGCGCAAACCCCGGCCGTACGTACCGATCGCCGACGACGGTACGCACGGCCGGGGCCTGATGCTGGTGCAGGCACTGGCCGACGCCTGGGGCGTCGACCCGGTGCACGGCGGCAAGGTGGTCTGGTTCGAACTGGACCCGGGTGACCCCGGAACGGTCTAGCCGAACTGCTGCTCCAGGTCCTTCAGTTTCCGCTCCAGGGAGTCGAGCCGGGGGATCGTCTGGGTGTCGTCCTCGGCGGTGAGGTCCACGGTGCGGCCCTCACCCGCCTCGTGGCCGTGCACGGCCTGCAGGGAGGGCCTGCGGAGAACGGGCAGTTGCTCCGCTTCCGGTATGGCGGGCTCCGCGCCGACCGGCGCGGAGCCCGACCCCGAGGCCAGTCCCGGAACCTCCACCTGCCGTCCGCGTGCACGCGGCAGGCCGAAGGCCCGGTTCTGGCGGCCCAGTGCCCTGATGTGGGCACGTTCCCGGCGCTGCTGTTCGCGCCTGCGGATCCGCTCCTGCTCCTTCTCCCGCTTGTCCTCCCTCACCTCGTCGACCGCCTCGTCCAGCGTGCGTACGCCTTCCAGCAGCATCAGCGACCAGGCGCCGAAGGTCTCCCGGGGTGCGCGCAGCCAGCGGACGATCCGGATCTGCGGCAACGGACGGGGCACCAGGCCCTGTTCGCGCAGCGCGGCCCGGCGGGTCTGCTTGAGCGCCCGGTCGAACAGGACGGCCGCGGAGAGCGACATACCCGCGAAGAACTGCGGCGCCCCGTCGTGGCCGAGGCCGCGCGGTGCGTGCACCCAGTTGAACCAGGCCGCCGCGCCCGCGAACATCCAGACCAGCAGGCGGGAGCCGAGGGCGGCGTCGCCGTGACTGGCCTCCCGTACGGCGAGCACGGAGCAGAACATGGCGGCGCCGTCGAGCCCGAAGGGAACCAGGTACTCCCAGCCCCCGGACAGGTTCAGGTTCTGCCGGCCGAAGCCGACCAGTCCGTGGAAGGAGAGCGCGGCGGCCACGGCCGCACAGCAGAAGAGCAGGAGGTACGAGGCGGTGCCGTAGACGGCCTCCTTACGCCGCCGGCGCTCCTCGCTCCGTTCCCAGCTGTCGTCCGCCGCCTTGTCGCCTTCGCGCTTGCCCCGGGCCACGACCGCCACTGCCGCAAGAACGCCCAGGATCAGCAGGCTGCCGGGAAGCAGCCAGTCCAGCGATATGTCGGTCAGTCTCATCCGGTGTCCCTACAGTCGCGTCGCGCCCATCGGCTTTCCGCGCGCCATAGTGGCGGAAGCGGGCCGGGGCGCACGCGGGTTTCGGGGCAAGAGGACACTGATGAGGTCTGGCGCCCTCCGGATAGGGTGTTGTCGCTCGAACTCGTGCACGGGCAATGGAGTACGGGTTCGAATCGAAGGCACCCGAACGGGCGGATTGGGGCGGGCGCGCCTCCCGGCCGAACACGGCGTGGAGCGGTACGCGGGGGAGACGCCGGGGCGGCGTGGGGACGACGCGGGCGCGCCGCCGGTCCGGGGGACCGCGCACACCACGAGGAAGTGCGCACACCACGAGGTAGCCCGGAAGCCCGGAAGCCCGTAAGCCCGTAAGCCCCGAAGCCCCGAAGCCCCGGAGTCCGGAGTCCGGAAGCCCGTAAGCCCGGAAGTGCACAGGCCCGGAAGTGCTGAAGTAAGGGTCACCTGACCTGCCGCTGGACCCCGTGCACCCGCCTGGCCTGCTTTTTCTGCCGCCACCGCTGCGCCTATCCTCTGACGGACCCCAGACCAGCCAGGAGGACCGGATGCACGACGCGGCTCAGGCGCGGCTGCCCCGGCCACGGCAGTCCGGCCGCAAGGTGGCGCGGCATTTCGTCCGGGAACAGGTCCTCGACGCGCTGCGCACGGCCCTGCTGGAGGGCGAGCTGGTGCCCGGGGAGATCTACTCGGGGCCGGCCCTGGGCGAGCGGTTCGGGGTCTCGGCGACGCCGGTCCGGGAGGCGATGCAGCAGCTGGCGCTGGAGGGGGCGGTGGAATGCCTGCCGAACCGCGGCTTCCGGGTGCTCGTACGGACCCCGCGGGAGCTGGCGGAGCTGGCCGAGGTGCGGGCGATGCTGGAGGTTCCGGTGATGCTGCGGCTGGCCCGTACGGTGCCGCCGGAGGCGTGGGAGTCCCTGCGGCCCGCGGCGGCCGTGACGGGTGAGGCGGCGGCGTCGGGCGATCTCGCGGATTACGCGGAGGCGGACCGGGCGTTCCACCGGGCGGTGCTGTCGCTGTCGGGGAACGGGCAGCTGCTCCGGGTCACGGAGGACCTGCACCGGCGGGCGCAGTGGCCGTCGGCGGGGGTGCCACGGCGGCGGCGGGCGGATCTGGTGGCGGACGCGGCCGAGCACGCGGCGTTGCTGGAGGCGCTGATCGCGGGCGAGGTCGGCACGGTCGAAGCGCTGGTCCGCGAACACTTCACCGGCGCCTGACCCCATCGCCCCGCAGGGCGATGGTTCCCATCTCGCCCTGCGTAGCGCCTGCCCGCACCTCGGCCGAGCCGGCGCCCCGGCGGAGCCGCGCCCCCACCCCGGCGGCGGTGCCGCACAGGACAGCGGGGGCGCAGCCCTGCGGGGTCAGGTGGCGGCGGACGGGTGCAGGTGGTCGGCCAGCCAGGTCGGGATGCCGCCCAGGAGGTGGAACAGGCGCCGGGCCTCCGCCCGCAGCCGGGATGCCTCCGGCTCCGGCTCCGCCTCCGCCAGCGCCGCCAGTGCCGGCGCCGTGCCGACCAGGAAGCCCAGCTCCTCCCGGATGCGGAGCGATTCGGCGAAGCCGTGCCTGGCCTCCGCCAGCTCCCCGTCCCGCAGGGCCAGCCCGGCGAGCTGCCGCCAGGTGAACGACAGCAGCAGGGTGTCCCCGGCCGCCGCGGCGGCCGTGTGGGCGCGCCGGTACGCGGGCCGTGCGGCCTGCGGCGAGTCCGCGAGGTGCTCGGCCACCAGCCCGCGCCGGAAGTCCAGCAGCGGCCGCGTACGGGACGAGGGCGACAGCAGTGCCGCCGCCCGCCCGAGTGCCGAGCGGGCCTCGTCCGACCGGTCCCGTACGCCCAGCACCGTGGCCGCGTACGCCAGCTGCCCGCGCTCGCACGCGGCCGCTCCCCGCTGGTCGTCGTCCGAGGCGACGGCCTCCGCCGTGCGCAGGGCGTCCTCCGCCTCGGCCCAGCCCACCCCGGTGAACAGACAGCGTTCCACCAGCAGCGCGGTGCGCTGCACCGCGGCGCCGGCGTCGTCCGTGCGGGCGGTCAGCAGCGCCGCCGCGTCGGTCCAGCAGCCGCGCGACCGCAACCGCCATATCGCCCGCTGGAGGGGGTCGTCGCCCCCGGTGGACCCTGCACCCGACATGGCGGTGTCCGCCACATTGCCCTCCCCAAGCAACCGAGCAGCATGTGTCATCACGTCGTCATTGAGCCCTGGGGCGAAATGACAGCACGAATCTGCGTGATCGGCCAAGGGGTCGGGTGAACTCTTTCACAAAGTTCGGACACCTCATCAGGCGGGGGCCCGCGGGGGAGGGGCGGACCCCGGGGGCATCGCCTCAGCTCATCCGCAGTGCGAGGAAGAAGTCCAGCTTGTCCTCCAGCCGGGAAAGGTCCCGGGCCGTCAACTGCTCGATTCGCCCGACCCGGTACCGCAGCGTGTTGACGTGCAGGTGCAGCCGGGTCGCACAGCGGGTCCACGACCCGTCGCAGTCCAGGAACGCCTCCAGCGTCGGGATGAGCTCGGCGCGGTGGCGCCGGTCGTAGTCCCGCAGCGGGTCCAGCAGGCGGGCCGTGAAGGCGCGGCGTACGTCGTCCGGCACGAACGGGAGCAGCAGGACGTGCGAGGCCAGCTCGTGGTGTCCGGCGGCGCAGACCCGCCCGGGACGGGCCGCGGCGACCCGGCGGGCGTGCCGGGCCTCCTCCAGCGCCCCGCGCAGACCCTCCGCGGAGTGCACGGCCGCGCTGACGCCGAGCGTGAGCCGCCCGTCGTCGGCCAGACCGGCGGCCAGCGGCTCCCGTACGGCGGCCAGCAGGGCGTCGGCGTGCAGGGCGTTGTCCGGGCCGCGCTCCTCGCCGAGGGTGTCGCCGGCCGGGGCGGGCAGCGGGACCAGGGCGATGGCCTCGTCGCCGGCGTGGGCCACGGCGATCCGGTCGGAGGGCTCCGGGCCGGACACCGACGGGTCGACCAGGATCTCCTCCAGCAGGGACTGGGCGACCGGGCCGCCGGGGATGTCCCCGCCCTCCCAGTCGACCCGGGCCACCACGACCTGCCAGTGCGGGGCGGTGCCCAGGCCGGGCAGCAGCACCGGGGCCGCGACCCGCAGGCGGGCGGCGATCTCGGCGGGCGGCGCGCCCGTCTGGACCAGCTCCAGCACCTCCTGGGCCAGCCGGCGGCGCACCGTGCGGGCCGCGTCCCGGCGGTCCCGTTCCACCGCGATCAGCTGGGTGACGCCCTGCAGCAGGTCGAGGCGCTCGGCCGGCCAGTCGCCGGCGTCGGCCTCGACGGCCAGCAGCCAGTCCGAGAGCACGCTCTCGCGCACGTCCCGGGCGCCCGGCGCGGAGGCCCGTCCCACACCCCTGATCGGGAAGAGGGAGTAGGTAATACCCTGGAGGGAGATCCGGTGCGGGCCGCGGCGGCCGGTCCGGACAGCCGCCATGTGCTCGCTCGCCAGCGCCGCGCAGACACCCGGCGTGAGCGGCTCCCCGGCCCCGGCGATCTGCCTGCCCGTGGGGGAGAGCACCCAGGCACGCAGATCGAGGTCGGTGGTGAGGAGATCCAGCACCACATCCGGTCCACCGCCCGCAGGGCCCGAGGTCATGAGCCGGCGGTGCCGGTCCACGACGGCCGCGAGGTCGCCCGCGCGCTCGCCCGAGACCTGCCGCACCACGTATTCGGTGATGGTGGCGAATGCAACGTTCTCGTTGACGGCGAACAGCGGAAGCCGGTTCCGCACACAGGCCGAAACAAGATCGTCGGGGATGTCCGCGAGTTCGGCCTCGCCCGCCGCGAGCCCGGCCACCCCGGCGCCGGCGAGGATTCGTACGAAGGGCTCGGAGTCGGCTGAATTTCGTCTCCAGGCCAGTCCGGTCAGGACAAGTTCCCCTCCGGAGAGGTATCGGCTGGGATCCCTCAGGTCCGTCGTCATGACTCCGCGGACCGTACGGTCGAGTTCTTCCTCGCCGCCCAGCAGCCGCAGCCCCAGCGCCTCGGTTTCCAGCAGTGCGCGCAGCCGCATGATGTCGCCGCCGATCTGTCTCGATGTTGCCGTTGGAAATCGGGCAGGTCGTTGCATCCTGCCTTTCATACGAATCTACAAGACGAAGGAGGTCGTCAGCCAACTGCTTCATGGTTTCGGTGACTGCACCCGGGGGACGCGCGGCTTGTGTACTGGCTCCACACCGCGTTAACACCACGTGAACGACGAGCAGAGACCACCGGGCCTCGTGGCTTGAAGTGATCGACACCAAGTACTACCCACGCCAGAAGAGAGCCGCAAATGGACTTCCTTCGCCCCGCCCGCAGGGAGGAGGCACTCGCCGTCAAGGCCGAGTGTCCCGCCGCCCTGCCGTGCGGGTGGCGCGGACCTCATGGTGGAGATCGGCTTCGGTCACGCCCGTCCGGGGTCCCCGGTCGACCTCGACCTCATCGCGCCTCTCCGGGAGTGGTATCGCGGCCCGCACACGGGCTGCCCGCTCGAAAGGGCTGCATGACCATGCGCGTGAATTTCACTGTGAACGGCCGCCCGCAGGAAGCGGACGACGTCTGGGAGGGCGAGTCCCTCCTCTACGTCCTGCGTGAGCGCCTGGGCCTGCCCGGCTCGAAGAACGCCTGTGAGCAGGGCGAATGCGGTTCCTGCACGGTCCGTCTCGACGGTGTCCCGGTCTGCTCCTGCCTGGTCGCCGCAGGCCAGGCGGAGGGCCGCGAGGTCCTGACCGTCGAGGGTCTGGCCGACTACGCCAGGCAGCGCGAGCAGCACGGCCGGTCCGGCGGTGCGGATGCGCGCGGCGGCGGCCGGGGCGTCTCCATGGACGAGGCCAGGCACTGGTCCGCCCAGGGCGCCGACTCGCAGACCGGCGAGGGCGTGGAGCTCTCCACCATCCAGCAGGCGTTCATCGACGCCGGCGCCGTCCAGTGCGGCTTCTGCACCCCGGGTCTGCTGGTCCAGGCCGACGCGCTGCTGGAGGGCAACCCGTCGCCGTCCGACCAGGACATCCGCGAGGCCCTGTCCGGCAACCTGTGCCGCTGCACGGGCTACGAGAAGATCCTCGACGCGGTCCGCCTGGCGGCCGCCCGTCAGGGAGAGGTGGTCTGACCATGGCGCAGAACACCCGTCCCGCACCCGCCGGCACGCCGACCGAGGTCACCCAGAAGCAGACCCGGGGCGGCATCGGAGAGTCCACCCTCCGCCCCGACGGCACCCTCAAGGTGACCGGCGAATTCGCGTACTCCTCCGACATGTGGCACGAGGACATGCTGTGGGGCCAGACCCTGCGCAGCCCCCTCGCCCACGCGGAGATCGTGGACATCGACATCTCCGAGGCGCTCGCCCTGCCCGGCGTGTACTCCGTGCTCACGTACGCGGACCTGCCGACCGACACGAAGAACTACGGCCTGGAGATCCGGGACACCCCCGTCCTGGCCCACGGCCGGGTGCGTCACCACGGTGAGCCGATCGCCCTCGTGGCGGCCGACCACCCGGAGACCGCCCGCCGCGCCGCGGCCAAGATCAGGATCGACTTCAAGGAGCTCCCGCTCGTCACCGACGAGGCGACCGCTCTGGCCGAGGACGCGATCCTGATCCACCCGGACCGGCGCGACCACCACGCCGGCCACGTGCCGCACCCGAACATCGTGCACCGCCAGCCGATCGTCCGCGGCAACGCGGCGGAAGCGGCCGGGAAGGCCGACGTCATCGTCACCGGCGAGTACACCTTTGGCATGCAGGACCAGGCCTTCCTCGGCCCGGAGTCCGGCCTGGCCGTGCCGGCCGAGGACGGCGGCGTCGACCTCTACGTCGCCACCCAGTGGCTGCACTCGGACCTCCGGCAGATCGCCCCGGTCCTCGGGCTGCCCGAGGAGAAGGTCCGTATGACGCTGTCCGGCGTCGGCGGCGCCTTCGGCGGCCGCGAGGACATCTCGATGCAGATCCACGCCTGCCTCCTGGCCCTGGCCACCGGCAAGCCGGTCAAGATGGTCTACAACCGCTTCGAGTCGTTCTTCGGCCACGTGCACCGCCACCCGGCGAAGCTGCGGTACGAGCACGGCGCCACCAAGGACGGCAGGATCACGCACATGAAGTGCCGGATCGTGCTCGACGGCGGTGCCTACGCCTCCGCATCCCCGGCCGTCGTCGGCAACGCGGCCTCCCTCTCGGTGGGCCCGTACGTCATCGACGACGTGGACATCGAGGCCCTCGCCCTCTACACGAACAACCCGCCGTGCGGCGCCATGCGCGGATTCGGCGCCGTCCAGGCGTGCTTCGCGTACGAGGCCCAGATGGACAAGCTCGCCGCGGAACTGGGCATGGACCCGGTCGAGTTCCGCCGGCTGAACGCCATGGAGCAGGGCACGCGGATGCCCACCGGCCAGGTCGTGGACTCCCCGGCCCCGGTCGCCGAACTGCTGCGCCGGGTCAAGGCCCGCCCGCTGCCGCCGGAGCGCCAGTGGGAGACCGCCGGACAGGGTGCGGACGTCCGCGCGCTGCCGGGAGGTCTGTCGAACACCACCCACGGCGAAGGCGTCGTCCGGGGCGTCGGCTACGCGGTCGGCATCAAGAACGTCGGTTTCTCCGAGGGCTTCGACGACTACTCCACCGCCCGCGTGCGCCTGGAGGTCATCGCCGGCGAGCCCGTCGCGATGGTCCACACGGCCATGGCGGAGGTCGGTCAGGGCGGTGTCACCGTGCACGCCCAGATCGCCCGTACGGAGCTCGGCGTCCAGCAGGTGACCATCCACCCCGCCGACACCCGGGTCGGCTCCGCCGGTTCGACGTCCGCCTCCCGGCAGACGTACATGACCGGTGGCGCGGTGAAGAACACCTGTGAGGCCGTCCGCGAGAGGCTGCTGGAGATGGGGCGCCGCAAGATGGGCTCCCACCACCCGGCGTGGGCCCACGCGGAGCTGCTCCTCGAAGCCGGAAAGGTCGTCACCGACGGCGGCGAGGTCCTCGCGGACATCGCCGACGTCCTCGAGGACGAGGCGATCGACCTCGAACTCGAGTTCCGCCACCGCCCGACCGTCCCGTTCGACCAGGTCACCGGCCAGGGCGACGGCCACGTCCAGTACACTTTCGCCGCGCACCGAGCGGTCGTCGAAGTGGACACCGAACTCGGCCTCGTCAAAGTCGTCGAACTGGCCACCGCCCAGGACGTCGGCAAGGCGCTCAACATGCTTTCCGTGGTCGGCCAGATCCAGGGTGGTACCACCCAGGGTCTTGGTGTGGCCGTCATGGAAGAGATCATCGTGGATCCCAGGACCGCGAAGGTGCGAAACCCCTCCTTCACGGACTACCTGATCCCGACCATCCTCGACACCCCGACCATCCCGGTCGACGTCCTGGAACTGGCCGACCCGAACGCGCCGTACGGTCTGCGCGGTCTCGGTGAGGCGCCCACCCTGTCGTCCACACCGGCCGTCCTCGCGGCGATCCGGCAGGCGACGGGTCTGGAGATCGACAAGACGCCCATCCGTCCGGAGGCCCTGACCGGCACCCTCTAGGACCGAAGAGCTCTCCGGGCGGTGTGACAGGGAACGTCACACTTCACGGTCACACCGCCCGGAGTACGAAGTCCCGCCCCGCTCGCGGACCGCTTCACCCCCTGCAGTACCAGAAGTACCCGCAGTGCCAGCAACACCAGCAGTGCCAGTAGTAACTGAACGCTTCGTCTCGGGCCGTCCCCCGGGTCGTGCGGCCAAACGTTTCATCCCAAATCCCGCAGTAACTCGAAACCCCTATGCGGGTGCCCCTATGAACCTTGGGAGTTAGGCACCATGACCCAGTCGTCTGTGGAGCCCAAGACCACCTCGGAAGATGCAGCCGACGGCTCGCGTCCGCCGGCCGGCAAGTCTTGGCTCGACCGGTACTTTCACATCACCCACAGAGGATCCAACGTCGGCAACGAGGTTCGTGGCGGTATCACGACCTTCATGGCCATGGCGTACATCCTGCTGCTCAACCCCCTCCTGCTCTCCGGCAAGGACGTCGCCGGAGACACCATGAGCCAGAAGGCTCTCATCACGGCCACCGCCTTCGCGGCCGCCGTGACCACGCTCCTCATGGGCTTCGTAGGCAAGGTGCCGCTCGCCCTCGCCGCAGGCCTCTCGGTCTCGGGTGTGCTGGCCTCGCAGGTCGCCCCCCAGATGACCTGGCCCCAGGCCATGGGCATGTGTGTGCTCTACGGTGTCGTGATCTGTCTCCTGGTCGTCACCGGCCTCCGTGAGATGATCATGAACGCGATCCCCCTCGCGCTCAAGCACGGCATCACCATGGGCATCGGCCTGTTCGTCGCCATCATCGGCCTCGTCAAGGGCGGCTTCGTCGGCCGCGGCCCGGAGTTCGGTGCCCCGCTCCAGCTCGGTGCCGTCGGTGAGCTGTCCGGCTGGCCCGTCCTGCTCTTCTGCGTGACCCTGCTCACCATCTTCATGCTGCAGGCCCGCAAGATCCCCGGCGCGATCCTGATCGGCATCGTCGGCGGAACCATCCTTGCCGCCATCCTGAACGCCGTCGTCGACATCGACGAGAAGGCGTGGAAGAACGGCCCGCCGGTCCTCTCCGGTTCCGCCATCTCGCTGCCCGACTTCTCGCTCTTCGGTGACGTCAGCTTCGGCGGCTGGGGCGACGTCGGTTACATGACGGTCGGCATGATCGTCTTCACCCTGGTGCTCGCGGGCTTCTTCGACGCGATGGCCACCATCATCGGTGTCGGTACCGAGGCCAAGCTCGCCGACGACCAGGGCCGCATGCCCGGTCTGTCGAAGGCGCTGTTCATCGACGGCGCCGGCGGTGCCATCGGTGGTGTCGCGGGTGGCTCCGGCCAGACCGTGTTCGTCGAGTCGGCCACGGGTGTCGGCGAGGGTGCTCGTACCGGTCTCGCCTCCGTCGTCACCGGCCTGTTCTTCGCCGCCTGCCTCTTCTTCACCCCGCTCACCCAGGTGGTCCCCGGTGAGGTCGCCTCCGCGGCCCTGGTGGTCATCGGCGCGATGATGATGCAGACCGCCCGCCACGTGGACTGGGCCGACAGCGCGACGGCGATCCCGGTCTTCCTGACCGTCGTGATCATGCCCTTCACCTACTCGATCACGGCAGGCGTCGCCGCCGGTGTGATCACCTGGGTCGCCATCAAGGTGGCGCAGGGCAAGGTTCGGGAGATCGGTGCCTTCATGTGGGCGCTGACCGCGATCTTCGTGGTCTTCTTCGCCCTGAACCCGATCGAGCACTGGCTCGGCGTCGCCTGAGCCTGATCCGGAGCGCGAGTACCCTCCGCGCGTCCGATACTGAAACCGAACCTCCGAGGAGGCCGACATGCTGGACATCGCCGAAGAGCTGAACCGGTGGGTCGAGCAGGGACGCGACTTCGCGGTCGCCACCGTGGTGGCGGTCAGCGGGAGCGCGCCCCGGGAGGCCGGAGCGGCACTGGCCGTCGACGTCGACGGCACGGCCATCGGTTCGGTTTCGGGCGGATGCGTGGAGGGCGCGGTCTACGAGCTGTGCCGGCAGGCGATCGAGGACGGCAGGTCCGTCCTGGAGCGCTTCGGATACAGCGACGACGATGCCTTCGCCGTGGGCCTGACCTGCGGCGGCATCATCGACATCCTGATCACCCCGGTCCTCGTGGACGGCCCCCAGCGGGCCGTCTTCGAGACCGCGATAGCCGCCGCGGCGGCCGGTTCGCCGGCCGCCGTGGCGCGCGTCGCGTCCGGCCCGGCCGAGCTCGTCGGCCGCCCGGTCCTGGTCCGCCCCGAAGGCGGCCACGAGGGCGGCTCCGGCGGAAGCCCCGAGCTGGACCGCTCCATCGCCGCCGAGGCCCGCGCCATGCTGGACGCCGGCCGGACCGGCGTGCTGGAGATCGGCGCGGACGGCGGGCTCTGCGGAGAACCGCTCAAGGTGCTGGTCGAGTCCAGCGTCCCGGCCCCACGTCTGATCGTCTTCGGCGCCATCGACTTCGCCTCCGCCCTGGTCAAGGTCGGCAGGTTCCTGGGCTACCACGTCACGCTCTGCGACGCCCGCCCGGTGTTCGCCACCAAGGCCCGCTTCCCCGACGCCGACGAGATCGTCGTGGACTGGCCGCACCGCTACCTGGAGTCCACCGAGGTGGACGGCCGGACCGTGCTCTGCGTGCTCACCCACGACGCCAAGTTCGACGTCCCGCTGCTCCGGCTCGCCCTCCGCCTCCCGGTCGCCTATGTCGGCGCCATGGGCTCACGGCGGACGCACGAGGACCGCAACCGCCGGCTGCTCGAAGCCGGCGTCACCGACCTGGAGCTCGGCCGGCTGCGCTCGCCGATAGGGCTGGACCTGGGCGCCCGTACCTCCGAGGAGACCGCGATCTCCATCGCCGCCGAGATCGTCGCCAACCGGCGCGGCGGCAGCGGGATCGCCCTCACCGGCGCGCACACCCCGATCCACCGCGAGTTCCCCGAGCCGGCGCCCGGACGCATGGGCGTCCCCACCTGGCGGGAATGACGGAGACCACCGCGGGCGGGGGCGATCCCCGGACCGAACCAAGGGCGCAGCCGAAGGGCTTGCGCCCTTTTCGCATGCCGTCTACTTTTACCCGCCGGTAACACTCCTTCCCCCCAACGGAGTTGACCGGATGCTGCAACGCCCCCGCCCGCTGCGCGCCGTGTGCGCGCTGACCGCGGCCGCCCTGTTCACCGCCCTCGCCCCGGCGGCGGCGGACACCCCGCCGGACGCCGCCCCGGACGCGGCGCGGGCCGGGCTCCGCCAGGTGCTGTTCGTCGGCAACAACTGGGACGGCACCGCCGACGTCCTCGCCGCCACCGGAGACATGGACCGCATCGGCCGGATCAACGTGATCCCCGACAAGGCCGAGCGGCTCCGGGAGATCCACCTCAACCCCGTCAGGCTCGCCTACTTCCTGGGCATCCGCACCACCGCGGGCGAAGGCCACGACCAGTTCGCCGACGACATGTACACCACCCCGGACGGCTCCGCCGTGGTGGTCTCCCGCCCCTCCTTCGCCGACGTCGTCTCGATCGACCTGGCCTCCGGCCGGATCAACTGGCGCTTCCCGGTCGCCGGCTACCGCGCGGACCACATGGCGGTCTCCCCGGACGGCACCCGGGTCGCGGTGTCCGCGTCCACCGCCAACACCGTGCACGTGCTGGACATCACCACCGGCCGCGAGGCCGGCTCCTTCACCACCGGCGACAAGCCGCACGAGAACTCCTTCTCCCGCGACGGGAAGCTGATCTGGAACGCCTCCATCGGCGAGGTCAACACCGCCCTCGACGCGCCCTGGCTGGACTGGACGAAGGGCGACCGGAAGTTCACCGTGGTGGACGCGCAGACCTTCCGCACCGTCAAGACCGTCGACATGCGCGAACGCCTCGACGCCGCCGGCCGCTCCGACCTGTCGGACTCCATCCGCCCCAACGCCTTCAGCCCCGACGAGTCCAAGCTGTACTTCCAGGTGTCGTTCTTCAACGGCTTCGTGGAGTACGACGTGGCCGAGGACCGCATCACCCGCATCAAGACCCTCCCGAAGAACCCGGCCACCAGCGGTGACCGCACGAGCTGGGTCAACGATTCCCGTCACCACGGCATGTCCGTGAGCCCCGACGGCACCAAACTGTGCATCGCCGGGACCATGGACGACTACGCCACCGTGGTCGACCGGGCCACCCTGACCGAGGGGCCGCTGGTCCCGGCCTCCAAGCCGTACTGGGCCACCGTCAACGGGGACGGCACCGCCTGCGTGATCTCCGAGAGCGGCACCGACCGGGTGACGGCCATCGACTTCGCCACCGGCACCAAGCGGGTCTCCGTCCCCGTCGGCGACCACCCGCAGCGGGTCCGGCTGGGCCACGTGCCGGCCGGCTGGGCCGGCCCGAACGCGGGAGCGTCCTGAGCTATCGCGGTCCTTCGCCGGCCCAGCGGCGCAGGGCCTCGGTGGCCCGGGCCGCGTCGGCCGGCGGCAGGCTGCGTATGGAGAGGTGGTGGTTGGCCTCCGGCACCGTGAAGGCGTACGAGTCACGGGTGCCGGGGCCCAGCCGGAAGGGCTCCGCGACGGCCACGTCGTTCTCGCCGTTGACGAACATCAGCGAGCCGCCCCGGTGGCGGACCCAGCGGTCCACGTCCGCCATCGCGCCGGGCCGGAAGCGCAGCGGGACGTCCCGCGGCACGTAGGAGCGGACCTCCTGGATGCCCGGGTACCGCAGCAGCCCGTCCAGGTGCGGAGCGGCGAACTGCGGGTACCCCAGCTCGGTGCCCAGCTGGTGGAAGTACGGGGTGAAGTCCGCCAGGGTGCGGTCGGCGTACACGGGCAGGACGCTCACCCGGGCCACCCAGGCGTACAGGGCGTCGTCGTCGGACGCGGCCGTCGGCACGGCCGCGCAGCCGTCCGCGGGCTGGTGCATCCAGAACATCAACGGCAGCCGCAGGACCGCGAGTTCGAAGGCGCGGTCCACGCTGCCGATGATCTCGAAGCCGGCCTTCTCGCCCTCGGCCCACCGCGCGTACCGCTCGGTCATCGCCGACCGCCGGAGCAGGGCCTCGCGCTGCGCGGCCTTCAGGGCCGCACGGCACTCCGCGGTCCCGACCCGCTCCAGGGCGGCGTCGTAGGCGCTGTCGTCCCGGTCGTCCGTGTTGTTCGGGGCGGCGTACGCGACGGTCCCGGCCACGTCGTCCGGGTGGAAGCGGCGGTGGTAGACGGCCGTCATGCCGCCCTTGCTGCCCCCGGTGGAGATCCACGCACCCCCGTACACCCGCTTCAGGGCGGTGACGATCCGGTGGTGGTCGCCGGCCGCCTGGCGGATCGTCAGCTTGGACCAGTCGGTCACCGCGGGCCGGGAGGTGCCGAAGAAGCGCTGCTCCACGGTGATCTGGTTGGCGTCCAGCAGCTCGGTCGGCTCGGTCGGGCGCTGCGGCGCCGACCCGAGGTCGTACCCGCCGGAATAGAGCACCATGGGCCGCCGCGTGGACTTGTGCACCAGCGTCAGCCGCTGCTCGAACGACTCGCCGCCGGGGTGGTGGTGGTCGACCGGCTGGCGGAAGGAGAGGTCCAGGACGGTCTGTCCCGGGGCGCCGGCCGGCCGCTCGCCCAGCACGCGCATGCCGGGAACGGCCGCGAGCCGGGCGCGGATGTCCTCCCCGGCACCGGCCTCCCCGGTACCTGTGTCTTCCCCGGTACCTGTGTCTTCCCCGGCACCGGTGTCCTCCCGGGCGCGGACGTCCTCGGCGGCCGGGCGGCCGCCGGCCGCGGCCGGGGACGCGGCCGGGCCGGACACCCCGGTCACCGTCAGCACGCCGCTCAGCAGCGGCACGATCAGCAGGCGCTTCCACGTGTGGTTCATGTACCCAGGCAACCGCCTCAACGGGGCCCGGCGGATCCCCCGAGCGAGGAAACCGGCTCCCCCGCACGGGGGAAGACAGCGGCGACGAAGGTGTGCGGGGAGGTCAGGACGGGCGCCCCGCCGTGAAGGCGAGCCTGGCCGCCGACATGCCGAAACCGGCCGTCCAGGAGCCCGGGGTCAGCCCGGTGGGCCCCGGATACAGGTCCTCGTCGCGGTAGCGGCGGACGCTGCGGTGCCAGTGCAGGAGCGCCGCGAGCCAGTCCTCCAGCTCCCGGACCCAGGCGTCGACCGCGGCGCGGGCACCGGAGTCCAGTCCCAGGTCCTCGCACAGCACCTGCAGCTGGTGGTCCCGGATGTGCTCGAACTCCTCGGTGCGCCGCCTCAGCAGGTCCGCCACGATCCGGAACGCCGCCGGGTAGTCGATGTCGAAGAAGTTCTGGGTGACCAGGACGTGGTTGTGCACCTCGCCCTCGATCTCGATCTCCTTCTGGTACGAGAACAGGTCGTTGATCATGGCGCCGGTGTCCGAGGCGGCGTTCTCCATCGAGCGGATCACGCCGTTCCCGTGGAGTTCCGGCGGCAGCCCACGGCTGCCGCGCCCGTGCCGGACCAGGAACAGCATCAGGTCCGAGCCGAAGCCGGTCCGGCGCATCTCCGCGTAGTCGACCGGGTCGGGGATCCGGTGGGCGGCGCCGTTGTCGATCTCCCAGACCCAGCTGTCCAGCATCTCGGTCATGACGTCCCGGAACCCGGCCCGGAGCGCCGCCCGGGGCCCTTCCGCCAGGCCGGAGCCGGTCCGCGTCCAGAGCTCCTTCAGGGTTCGTTCGAGCGCGGTGACCGGTGCGGTCCCCTCGCCGGGGCCGAGCGGCATCATGGCGGCCAGGCGGGCCGTGGCGGCCCGCGCGGCCACGGGGGAGCGGGTGCTGCCGAACGCCTTCTGGTAGTAGTCGTCGGCGTACGTGCCCCAGGCCAGCCACTGGGCGTTCAGCAGGAGGTCCCCGGGGGAGGCGTCCGGCATGAAGCCCGCCGAGCAGAGCGCGAAGTCGAAGCCCCTGAACCGGGACTCGTTCCAGATGTCCGAGCCGGGGTCGCCGGGCTGCGGTCCGAGCAGCCCGGCCCGCAGGGCCCAGTCGGCGAGCTCGCGGCGGACCCGGTCCAGGTGCGGGCTCAGGGTCAGCGGGAACGGCATGTGGAAGTCCGGCAGCAGCGAGGGGCCCACCTTCCGGAAGGGCTCGTGGGTGAAGCTGCGCCGGCGCAGCGCCGCGGACCGCGGGGTGAACAGCGAGCGCGGGTCGAGCGCCGTGGTGCCGGGCCTGGTCGGCATGAACGGGAGGCTGAGCGGTGCCGTGGTGCGGGCCCCCTCGTTCATGTAGCGGCTGGACACCGTGTGCCATTCGTGGCCGCCGGACTGCCAGTCCTGCAGGCCCTTCGTGTACGCCAGGACGGCCGCGGTCTCGTCCGGGGTGAGCCCGTGCCCGTGCGCGAGGGCCGGCACCTCGGTCAGCGCGGTGTGCTCGAACTGGTGCAGCCGGGAGGTCAGCAGGTCGTTGGCGAGCTCGGCGGCCTCCTGGGTGGAGCAGCCCAGGAAGGTCTCCAGGACCAGCACGGCGTTGGACAGCTCGCCCTCGTCCTCGACCTCCCGCTGGTAGGAGAACAGGTCGTTGCGGATGTGCACGGCGTCGGAGAAGGAGTCCCGGAGCACCCGCAGCGGCCGGGAGCGCGCGACCCGGGCCGGCACCTCCGCGGCCACGTACTCGACCAGACCCGCCGACCAGGGGGCGCCGCCCACCTTGCGGCGCATCTCGATGTACTCCAGCGGGTTCGCGACCCGGCCGATGTCGATGTTGGCGAGCTCCCACATGGACTCGTCGAGCAGGTTCCGGGTGCTCTCGGCGAATCGTTCCCGCCAGTCCGAGGACATGGCCGGCACGGTCCTCGCCCACAGGTCCGCCAGTCCCGCCTCCACCGGGTTGGTGGGCTCGGGGAACCCGGCGGTCAGGTCCATGGGCATGAACGCGGCCAGCCGGTCCAGGTACCTGCGGGCCCCGGCCCGGTCCTGGGTGCGCTTGAAGGTCTCCAGGAAGTGGTCGTCGAAGAAGAACACCCACACATACCAGTCGGTGACCAGGGACAGCGCCTCGGCGTCACAGTCGGGGTGGGTGTACGAGCACAGCAGCGCGTAGTCGTGCGAGTCCAGGTCGCTCTCCTCCCACACCCCGGAACCTTCCAGCATCCCGAAGTCCCGCGCCCACCGCTTGGTGTGCGTACGCGCCCCGTCGAGGTGGGGGTTCAGTCGGGCCGGGTAGGGCACGTAGAAGTCCGGCAGTCGGAACGGCTGGGTCACGGCGGGGCATGCCTTTCGTCGCACGGCGGCGGGGGTGGGGGACCGGCGCACACACCGGGCCCCCACAAGAGATCAGCAGGGCACTGCCCCCGGCTCCCCCGGGACAAGGAGGAGTTCACCTGTTCGGGTGACGACCGGCCGTGGTGCGTGACGGATGTTCGAACCGGGGGAAGCGTCTGCGCCATGAACGGTGATCGCCGCGGCTGGAGCCGGTGCCTGCTCGCGGGCACGGTGTTCGCGGTGTGCATGGCCGGCACCACCCTGCCGACCCCGCTCTACCCCCTCTACCAGGAGGAGTTCGGCTTCTCCGAGCTCACCGTCACGGTCGTCTACGCCGTCTACGCCTTCGCGGTGATCGCTGCGCTGCTGCTCGCGGGCAACGCCTCGGACCTCGTGGGCCGCCGCCCGGTCCTCTTCACCGGCCTGGGCTTCGCGGCTGCGAGCGCCGTCTGCTTCCTGCTCGCCTCCGGCCTGGGCTGGCTCTACGCCGGGCGGCTGCTCTCGGGCCTGTCCGCCGGACTGTTCACCGGGGCCGCCACCGCGTACGTGATGGAACTCGCACCGCCCGGCGGCGGCTCCCGCGCCACCTTCGTGGCGACCGCCGCCACCATGGGCGGCCTGGGCTGCGGGCCGCTGCTCGCCGGCCTGCTCGCGGAGTACGCCCCCGGGCCGCTGACCCTGCCGTTCGTCGTGCACCTGGTGCTGGTCGCCGGCTCGGCCGCCGTCCTGGGGCGGTTGCCGGAGACCGTACGGGACCGGCGCCCGGTCGGCGCCGTACGGCCGCAGGCGCCCGCGCTGCCGCCATCGGTCCGGCCGGTGTTCGGTCCGGCCGCGACCGCCTCCTTCGCCGGCTTCGCCCTCTTCGGGGTGTTCACCTCGGTCAGTCCGGCCTTCCTCGCCGGTTCCCTGCACGTCGAGGACCACGCGGTCAGCGGGCTGGTGGTCGCGCTGGCCTTCTTCGCCTCCACGGCCGGGCAGCTCGCGGTCGGCCCGATCGGTACGGCCCGCTCGCTGCAGGTGGGCTGCGCCGTCCTGGTGGCCGGGCTGGCGCTGCTCGCCGGAGCGCTCTACTGGGAGCAGCTGGCGCTGGTGGTGCTGAGCGCGCTGGTGGGCGGGGTGGGGCAGGGGCTGGCGTTCCGCGCGGCACTGTCCGCGGTCGCCCGGGCGGCGCCGGAGGACCGGCGGGCCGCGGTGATCTCCGCCCTGTTCGTGGTGGCCTACGCGGGCATCTCGGTGCCGGTGATCGGCGTGGGCCTGCTGGTCGGACCGCTCGGCCTGGAGGGGGCGGGCCTGGTGTTCATCGCCTGCATGACGGTCCTGGTCTGCTCGGCGGCCGCGTACCTGATCCGGCGGCCGATCCGGACGGAGGACTGACGGGGGCGGGGAGGGCGGGGGACGGCGGGGACGGCGCGGACGGCGGGGACGGTGGCGGGAAAACCTCAGTAGGCTGTGGCGGCACGTACGCGCGCACGCCGTACGTGTGTGCGCACACGCCAGGAACGACCACACGAGGAGCAGCCGTGAGCCAGTCGGCGTCCATCGCCCTGCAGCAGCAGATCGCCCGGGAGCTGGAGGTCGCCGAGACCTTCGACGCCGAGCGGGAGATCGAGCGCCGGGTGGCCTTCCTCACCGAGCGGCTCGTCTCGACCGGTCTGCGGTCGCTGGTCCTCGGCATCAGCGGAGGCGTGGACTCCACCACCGCCGGCCGGCTCTGCCAGCTCGCCGTGGAGCGGGCCCGGGAGGCCGGCCACCAGGCCGAGTTCCACGCGATGCGGCTGCCCTACGGCGTCCAGGCCGACGAGCGGGACGCCCAGCTCGCGCTCGCCTTCATCCGCGCCGACCAGGTGCTGACCGTGGACGTCAAGCCGGCCTCCGACGCCGCGCTGGAGGCGTCGCTCGCCGCCGGGGTCGTCTTCCGGGACGCCCACCACCGGGACTTCGTGCACGGCAACATCAAGGCCCGCCAGCGCATGATCGCCCAGTACGCGGTGGCCGGCGCGACCGGCGGCCTGGTCGTCGGCACCGACCACGCGGCCGAGGCGGTGTCCGGCTTCTTCACCAAGTTCGGCGACGGAGCCGCCGACCTGGTCCCGCTGACCGGCCTGACCAAGCGCCGGGTGCGTGCCGTCGCGGACCTGCTCGGTGCGCCCGCCGAGCTGGTGTGGAAGACCCCCACGGCCGACCTGGAGGACCTCGACCCGGGCAAGGCGGACGAGGACGCGCTGGGGGTCACGTACGACGAGATCGACGACTTCCTGGAGGGGAAGCCGGTCGACGAGCGGGCCTTCGGGATCATCGCCGGGCGGTACGAGGCGACGGCGCACAAGCGCGAGCTGCCGATCGCGCCGTAGCTCCGCCACGGCGCGGCCCCCGAACCGAAGCGGGGCTGCGCCCCCGACCGCCTTGCGAGGCTGCGCCCCGGGCCTCCGGGGGGCTGCGCCCCCGACCGCCTTGCGAGGCTGCGCCCCGGGCCTCCGGGGGGCTGCGGCCCCGGCCGCTTTGCGAGGCTGCGCCACGGGCATCCTGCGGGGCTGAGCCCGCGACTTGTGCGGGGTTTCGGCCGGCGGGGGTGCGGCCGCCGGGCGGGGGTGTCCCGGTGTGCCCACCCGTCCCGCCCTGCGGGACGCCTGCCCACACCGGGGCGGGCGGCTGCCCGCCAGTGCGCCGACAGGACGCCGCGCATGCGGTGGACGAGCGTGCGGGCCCCGGCCGGATCTCACCGGTCCAGGGCCCGCAGGGCGTCACCCGCCGTGTCCGTCACCGCCTCGTGCCCGGCGATGAACTCCCGGATCAGCGGAATCCGGCGGCATCCGCAGTAGTGGCACATGCCGCCGTGGTGGACCCGCTACTCGGCCTCGCCCTCCAGGCTGCCCTCCGTGTCCAGGTAGACCTGGCGGAGTGCCTCCAGGACCTGCGGGTCCGGCTTCTCCCACAGACCGCGCGACTCCGCCTCCAGCAGCCGCTCCGCGATGCCGTGCAGCGCCCAGGGGTTGGCGTCCTTCAGGAACGCCTGGTTCTCCGGGTCCAGCACGTACGTCTCGGTCAGCTTGTCGTACATCCAGTCCGCGATCACGCCCGTCGTGGCGTCGTAGCCGAACAGGTAGTCGACCGTGGCGGCCAGCTCGAAGGCGCCCTTGTAGCCGTGGCGGCGCATCGCCTCGATCCACTTGGGGTTCACCACCCGGGCCCGGAAGACCCGGCTGGTCTCCTCCACCAGCGTGCGGGTGCGCACCGTCTCCGGACGGGTCGAGTCGCCGATGTACGCCTCCGGCGCCGTGCCGCGCAGCGCGCGGACCGTCGCCACCATGCCGCCGTGGTACTGGAAGTAGTCGTCCGAGTCGGCGATGTCGTGCTCGCGGGTGTCCGTGTTCTTCGCGGCCACCGTGATCCGCTTGTACGCCGACTCCATCTCGGCACGCGCCGGACGGCCCTCCAGGCCGCGGCCGTACGCGTAACCGCCCCACACCGTGTACACCTCGGCCAGGTCGGCGTCGGTGCGCCAGTCCCGGCTGTCGATCAGCTGCAGGATGCCCGCGCCGTACGTGCCCGGCCGGGAGCCGAAGATGCGCGTGGTGGCGCGCCGTTCGTCACCGTGCTCGGCCAGGTCCGCCTGCGCGTGCGCCCGTACGTAATTGGACCCGGCCGGCTCGTCCAGCGAGGCGGCCAGCCGTACGGCGTCGTCCAGCAGGCCGATCACGTGCGGGAAGGCGTCCCGGAAGAAGCCCGAGATGCGCAGGGTCACGTCGATGCGCGGACGGCCCAGCTCGTCGAGCGGGATCGGCTCCAGGCCGGTGACGCGGCGCGAGGCCTCGTCCCACACCGGGCGGATGCCGAGCAGGGCGAGGGCCTCGGCGACGTCGTCGCCGGCGGTGCGCATCGCGCTGGTGCCCCACAGGGACAGGCCGACGGAGGCCGGCCACTCGCCGTTGTCGGTGCGGTAGCGCTCCAGGAGGGAGTCGGCCAGGGCCTGGCCGGTCTCCCAGGCGAGGCGCGAGGGCACCGCCTTGGGGTCCACGGAGTAGAAGTTGCGGCCCGTGGGGAGGACGTTGACCAGGCCGCGCAGCGGCGAACCGGACGGACCGGCCGGGACGAAGCCGCCGTTGAGGGCGTGCACGGCGTGCGCCAGCTCGTCGGTGGTGGCCGCCAGCCGCGGCACCACCTCGGTGGCGGCGAACCGCAGGATGTCGTGCACCGGCCGGCCGTGGCCGGACGCCACCTCCGCCACCGCCGCCGGGTTCCAGTCCGCCGTCTCCATGGCCTCGACCAGGGCGCGGGCCTGCTCCTCCGCCTCGTCGGCGGAGGTGCGGGTGGCCTTGGACTCGTCCAGGCCGAGCGCCTCTCGCAGACCGGGCAGGGCCGTCGTACCGCCCCAGATCTGCCGGGCGCGCAGGATGGCCAGGACCAGGTTGACCCGGTCGGTACCGGTCGGCGCACCGCCCAGGACGTGCAGGCCGTCGCGGATCTGCGCGTCCTTGACCTCGCACAGCCAGCCGTCGACGTGCAGCAGGAAGTCGTCGAAGCCGTCGTCGTCCGGGCGCTCCGCCAGCCCCAGGTCGTGGTCCAGCTTGGCGGCCTGGATCAGCGTCCAGATCTGGGCGCGGATCGCGGGCAGCTTAGCCGGGTCCATGGAGGAGATCTGGGCGTACTCGTCCAAGTGCTGCTCCAGGCGCGCGATGTCCCCGTAGGAGTCGGCGCGGGCCATCGGCGGCACCAGGTGGTCGACCAGGGTGGCGTGCACCCGGCGCTTGGCCTGGGTGCCCTCGCCCGGGTCGTTGACCAGGAACGGGTAGACCAGCGGCAGGTCGCCGAGCGCGGCGTCGGGCGCACAGGCCGCGGACAGGCCGGCGTTCTTGCCGGGCAGCCACTCCAGGTTGCCGTGCTTGCCCAGGTGGATCATCGCGTCGGCGCCGAAGCCGTTGTCCGCGGCGGCGGCCTGGATCCAGCGGTAGGCGGCCAGGTAGTGGTGCGAGGGCGGCAGGTCCGGGTCGTGGTAGATCGCGATCGGGTTCTCGCCGAAGCCGCGCGGCGGCTGGATGAGGATCAGCAGGTTCCCGCGGTGCAGCGCCGCCAGGACGATGTCGCCCTCCGGGTTGTGCGTCCGGTCCAGGAACATCTCGCCGGGCGCCTCGCCCCAGTGCTCCTCGACCTCCTCGCGGAGCTCGGCGGGCAGCTGCGCGTACCAGCGCTTGTAGTCGGCGGCCGGGATGCGGACCGGGTTCTTCGCCAGCTGCTCCTCGGTCAGCCAGTCCTGGTCGTGGCCGCCGGCCTCGATCAGCGCCCGGATCATCTCGTCGCCGTCGCCGGAGACCAGGCCCGGGATGTCCTCCACCGGGCCGAAGTCGTAGCCCTCGGCGATCAGCCGGCGCAGCAGCGCCACGGCCGAGGCGGGGGTGTCCAGGCCGACCGCGTTGCCGATCCGGGAGTGCTTGGTCGGGTACGCCGACAGCACCAGCGCGATCTTCTTCTCGGCGTTCGGGGTGTGGCGCAGCTTCGCGTGCCGGATGGCGATGCCGGCGACGCGGGCGGCCCGCTCGGCGTCCGCGACGTACGCCGGGAGGCCGTCGGCGTCGATCTCCTTGAAGGAGAACGGCACGGTGATCAGCCGGCCGTCGAACTCGGGCACGGCGACCTGGCTGGCCGCGTCCAGCGGCGACAGGCCCTCGTCGTTCTCCTCCCAGGCGCTGCGCGAACCGGTGAGGCACAGCGCCTGCAGGATCGGCACGTCCAGGGCGGCCAGCGCCCCCGCGTCCCAGGACTCGTCGTCCCCGCCGGCCGAGGCGTCGGCCGGCCGGGTGCCGCCGGCCGCCAGGACGGTCGTCACGATGGCGTCGGCGCCCCCGAGTTCGGCCAGCAGCTCCGGCTCGGGGCTGCGCAGCGAGGAGACGTACAGCGGCGCCGGGATCCCGCCGGCCTCGGTGATCGCGTCGCACAGGGCGTGCACGAAGGCGGTGTTGCCGCTCATCTGGTGGGCGCGGTAGTAGAGGACGGCGATCGTCGGCCCGGTCCCGGTCCCGGTCCCGGGCACGGTCTCGCGCTCCAGGCGGCCCCAGGTCGGCGCGGCGGCCGGCGGCTCGAAGCCGTGGCCGGTGAGCAGCACGGTGTCGGAGAGGAAGCGGGCCAGCTGCGTGAGGTTGGCCGGGCCGCCGTGCGCGAGGTAGGCGTGCGCCTCGGCGGCGATGCCGATCGGAACGGTGGACGCCTCCATCAGCTGGGCGTCGGGGGCCTGTTCGCCGGTCAGCACGACCACGGGCCGGGTCTGCTCGGGGGCGAGCAGCACGTCCAGACCCTCCTGCCAGGCCCGCAGACCGCCGAGGAGGCGTACGACGACCAGGTCGGTGCCGTCGAGCAGCGCGGGGAGGTCGTCGAGGGGCAGCCGGGAGGGGTTCGCGAACCGGTACGGCCCGGGCCCTTCCGCGTCGTTCGCGGCGCTCGCGGCGTTGGCCGCGCGGGCGCTCAGCAGATCGGTGTCGGAGGTCGACAGCAGAAGGATCATGCGAGGGCAGCCTTCCTCGGGGTTTCCGCGCCCCGGGCAGTGCGGACGGCGGGAGTTCCTGACTCGCCCGGCCCGGGGGCCTGGCTCACAGTGGCGGGACCGCGCCGGAATCGCACCGGGCTTCCTCCCATGTCGCCGTCCTGGCGACGACGGGCCAGTCGACCCGCCGGGAGCATCCTAAGCGGCGCCCGGTGGCGCTGGTCAGGGGGGCTCCGCGAACCTCCGCACGGCACCGGAGCGCTCCCGGCGCGCGGGTGTTCGGGGGGCGCACGAGCGCCCCGCCCCGCATCCCGGCGAGTGACCGCGAGGGGCCGCCCACGGGCGGCCCGCCCCGCGGGGCTTGCCCGGTGCCGACTTGTGCGCCTTCCCCCGTACGCGGGGAGTGCCGGGAGGGGGCGCCGGGGGCGCCGGGGGGCCGCCCCACCCGCTCGTGGGACGTGCCCGTGCCTGGTCCGGCCGCCTCGGCCGATGCGCCTGGGGGCCGACCCGGAGGGGGTGTCCGCGGGGTGGCCCGCCCCGCCCGCCCCGCGCGGCCCTGCCCGCGCCCGACCCGGGCGCTCCGCCCCATGCCTCCGGGGAGTGGCCCGGAAGGGGTGTCCGCGGGCCGCCGACCCCGCCCCGCGGGGCCTGCCCGCGCCCGACCCGGGCGCTCCGCCCCATGCGCCGGGGAGTGACCCGGAAGGGGTGTTCGCGGGTCGCCGACCCCGCCCCGCGGGGCCTGCCCGCGCCCGACCCGGGCGCTCCGCCCCATGCGTCCGGGGAGCGACCCGGAAGGGGTGTTCGCGGGCCGCCGACCCCGCCCCGCGGGGCCTGCCCGCGCCCGACCCGGCCGCCCCGCCCCACGCGCCCGGGGGCGACCCGGACGGCGGGCCCGCGCCCCGTCCCACCCGTCACCGCCGTACGACGCTTGCCCGCCCGGAGGCCCGCCGGTCCGGTGCCGGCGACCGGTGAGACGCAGGTGGGAGGTGTGGCGCGCCCCCGCCGGGGACGGGGCGGGGAAAGGTGGGACCCGCCGTACGGGTGGGTATGCTCGCCGCCATGCCACCGCATCCCTCCGCCGCCCCCCGGGACGAACCCGTCATACGGGACCGCGGTGACGCCTGCCCGGGCGCGCTCCGCCTGCACGCGGCGGACGACGGCCACCTCGCGCGCGTCCGGATCCCCGGCGGCCTCCTCACCGGCGCGGCTGCCGGTGCACTCGCCGACGCCGCCGACCGGCTCGGCGACGGCCGGCTCGACCTGACCTCGCGCGGCAACATCCAGCTCCGCGGCCTGGGTGCGAGCTGCGGCGGCGATCTCGGCCAACTGCTCGCGGACGCGGGCCTGTTGCCCGCCCCCACGCACGAGCGGATCCGTAACGTCGTCATGTCACCGCTCACCGGCACCGGTCCGGGCGGCAGAGCGGACGTGGAGGGCTGGGTCCGCGAACTCGACCGCCTGCTCTGCTCCGCCGACTGGGCGGCCGCACTGTCCGGCCGGTTCCTCTTCGCCTGCGACGACGGTCGCGGCGACGTCGCCGCGCTCGACCCCGACGTCCTGCTCCAGGCCGTGCCCGACGCTCAACCCGTCGCCCCCGACGCCGACTCGGGCACGGGCACGGGCGCGGGCACCCGGCAGGGCTTCGCGCACGGCTCCGGGGCGGGGGGCGCCGTCGGCGGCCTGGCCCTGGTCCGTGCCGGCGACGCCGCCGAAGCCGTCGAGGTCGCGCACGCCGACGCCCCGCGCGCCGCGCTGGTCGTGGCGCGCGCCTTCCTGGACGCCGCCCGGCTCGCGGGCACCCGCGCCTGGCAGATCCGCGAACTCCCGCCGGAGCACGCCCTCGACGCCGATCGCCTCGCCTCGCTGATGCGGGCCGAGGGCATCCCCGGAGCCCGAGCCGTCCCGGCCCCGGCCGGGACGGCCGCGGAGCCGCCGGTCCCCGGCCCGGTCGGCGGGGCCCTCGCCGTGGGCGTCCCCCTCGGCCGTCTGACGGCCGCCCAGCTCCGCGCACTCGCCGAAGCGAGCGGCGGCGAAGGCGGCCGGCTCCGCGCCACCCCCTGGCGCGGCTTCGTGCTGCCCGGTCCGGTCGCGCGTACCGTCCCGGCGGCCGCCACCGCGCTGGCCGCCGCCGGACTGGTCACCGACCCCGGCCACCCCTCGGAAGGCGTCACCGCCTGCGCGGGCCGGCCCGGCTGCGCGAAGTCCCTCGCGGACGTCCGCGCCGACGCCCTGTCCGCCCTCGCCCGGCCCGCCGGGCCCGGGCCCGGAGCCGAGCGCCGGGCGGCCCCGCTGCCCGTCCACTTCTCCGGCTGCGCACGACGCTGCGGCCACCCCCGCGGCACCGCCTGGGTGGACGTGCTCGCCACCGGCCACGGCTACGAACTGTCGGTCCACGGACGCCCGGTGCCCTCCGGACCCGACCTTGCGGCCTCCCTCACCCACGCCCGGAACACCCCAGCAGAGAGATGAGCGACTACACCGTGTTCGAGTACGAGAAGGACGGCGCAGAGATCTACCGCCAGTCCTTTGCCACGATCCGCGCCGAGGCGGACCTGTCCGGGCTGCCCGCCTCGGTGGCCCAGGTCGCCGTCCGCATGATCCACGCCTGCGGGATGACCGACCTGACCCGGGATCTGGGCTACACGGACGAGGTCGTGCTGCGCGCCCGGGCGGCCCTGCACGCCGGCGCGCCGATCCTGTGCGACGTACAGATGGTCGCCAGCGGGGTCACCCGCAAGCGGCTGCCCGCCGACAACGACGTGCTGTGCATGCTCTCCGACCCGGCCGTGCCCGAACTCGCCCGCACCATGGGCACGACCCGCAGCGCCGCCGCCCTCGAACTGTGGCGCGACCGCGGCCTTCTGGAGGGTTCCGTGGTGGCCGTCGGCAACGCCCCCACCGCTCTCTTCCGACTCCTGGAGATGATCGAGGAGGGCGCCCCCCGCCCGGCTGCCGTCATCGGCGTTCCGGTCGGGTTCATCGGCGCCGCCGAGTCCAAGGACGCCCTGGCCGAACACCCCTCCGGCCTGGACCACTTGATCGTGCGGGGACGGCGGGGCGGCAGCGCCATCGCGGCCGCCGCGGTCAACGCGATAGCGAGCGAGGAAGAATGAGCACGGCAGCCACCACCGGCACGGGCAACAGCACCGGCCCCACCACCACGGGCAAGCTGTACGGAGTCGGCCTGGGCCCGGGCGACCCGAACCTGATGACCCTCAGGGCCGTCCAGGTGATCGCCGAGGCCGACGTCGTGGCCTACCACAGCGCCCGCCACGGCCGTTCCATCGCCCGCTCCATCGCCCAGGCCCACCTGCGCGCCGACCACGTCGAGGAGCAGCTGGTCTACCCGGTCACCACGGAGACCACCGACCACCCCGGCGGGTACCAGGGCGCGATGGAGGAGTTCTACGAGGAGTCCGCCGCCCGGCTCGCCGTGCACCTCGACGCCGGCCGTACGGTCGCCGTCCTCGCCGAGGGCGACCCGCTCTTCTACGGCTCGTACATGCACATGCACAAGCGGCTCGCCGACCGCTACGAGACCGAGGTCATCCCCGGCGTCACCTCGGTGAGCGCCGCCGCGGCCCGGCTGCAGACCCCGCTCGTCGAGGGCGAGGAGGTGCTGACCATCCTGCCCGGCACCCTGCCCGAGGAGGAGCTCACGGCGCGCCTCGCCGCCACCGACTCCGCCGTGGTGATGAAGCTCGGCCGCACCTTCCCCGCCGTACGGCGCGCCATGGAGGCGTCCGGCCGGCTGCCGGAGGCCCGCTACGTCGAACGCGCGACCATGGCGGGCGAGCGCACCGGGCGACTGGCCGACACCGACCCGGAATCCGTGCCCTACTTCGCGGTGGCCGTCGTACCGAGCCGCATCGGCAACCCGGGCGCCAAGCCCGCCGGCCCCGGCGAGGTCACGGTCGTCGGCACCGGACCGGCCGGCCCCCTGTGGCTGACCCCCGAAACCAAGCGGGCGCTCGCCGACGCCGAGGTCCTCATCGGCTACACCACCTACCTGGACCGCGTTCCGGCCCGCCCCGGCCAGATCCGGCACGGCTCGGACAACAAGGTCGAGTCGGAGCGCGCCGAGTTCGCCCTCGACCTGGCGCGCCGCGGCAAGCGCGTCGCGGTGGTCTCGGGCGGCGACCCGGGCGTGTTCGCCATGGCGACGGCCGTCCTGGAGGTCGCCGGCCAGGACGCGTACAAGGACGTGCCGGTACGCGTCCTGCCGGGCGTGACGGCGGCGAACGCGGCAGCCGCCGCAGCCGGAGCCCCGCTGGGCCACGACTACGCGACGATCTCCCTCTCCGACCGCCTCAAGCCGTGGGAGGTGATCGCGGAACGCCTCCGCGCCGCCTCCGCCGCGGACCTGGTCCTCGCCCTGTACAACCCCGGCTCCCGGAGCCGCACCTGGCAGGTGGCACAGACCCGCGACCTCCTGACGGAACTGCGCGGCCCGGACACCCCGGTGGTGGTGGCCCGCGACGTCGGCGGCCCGGACCAGTCCGTCCGCATCCTGACCCTGGGCACGCTGGACCCGTCCGAGGTCGACATGCGGACGATCCTCCTGATCGGCTCCTCCCAGACCCGGATCACGGAACGCGGCGACGGCGCCCGCATCGCCTGGACACCGCGGCGGTACCCGGAGGGGTGATGCTGCCGGGCTTCGCGCGGGGGGTTGCCCACCCGCCCACCCGTACAAGGGGTCGCGATGTTGAGCCGCCTGTGGGTGGTTGAACGCCGTTGGCGGCCGGCGGGTGGGGTGGGTGGTGTGCCGGTGCTTCGCCTGGACGGCACCTCCCCGATTCCGTCCAGGCGGAGCCTCCCGCCGGGAGCCCCCGCCCAGCCCCGCTCCGTTCAGCATTGCCAGAGGAACGCGGCCTCCGCGCAGGGCTCGCAGGCGAACGCGTATGCCTGACCGGAGCCGAAGTTGGGCGCGGTCACGGGGTCGGGACCCTCCTTGAGCTGCGCGGCGAAGGCCATGGGCCGGGCGCAGCCGGGGCAGTCGGGGACCTGCTCGTACTGGAGCCAGTCGGGCGTGCCGCCCAGCTGTCCGAGTACCTCGGCCGTGGAGCGGCCCGTCTGCTTCGACCAGGCCAGGTACGCCTCCCGGTAGTCCGCGTCGGCGGTCTCCAGCAGCTCCACGATCCGGACGGCACCCAGGTGCAGGAATTCCTCGTCCTCGTCCTCGTCCTCTTCGTCGTCCTCGTCCTCGTAGCCCTCTTCGCCTTCCGAGTCCGAGTCCGCTTCTGCGTCCCCGCCCGAGTCCGCGTCCAAGCCCGAATCCGCCACCTCCCCGTCAAGTTCCGGCAGACCCAACGGCACAAGTCCCTCGGCCGGGAACAGGAAGGCCCGGTTCCCGCCGGACGTGGCGCTCCACTCCTCGCAGCTGCCGGGGTCGTTGGCGCACATGAAAACGGCCAGCACGCCGCCTTCTCCGCCGCCGAGGTAGATCTGCGCTATGAACTGCAGCGGGCCCGAACAGGTCGTGCAGACCGGCCACTTGGTGCCGACGGGTGCCAGCGGCAGCCCGCCGACGCGGGTGACGGGGGAGTGGGGATCGGCGGAACCGCCGTGGATCATCAGGGTCGTGGTGCTCATGCAGCCGAATCTAGCCGCCGACCAGGACAATGGCGCAGCCGGAGGCGGCTAGAACGCAACCCCGGCCAGCCAGTTGAGCGCCTCCGGCACCGACGACGCTTCCGGCACGCCCTCCGGAACCACCGGGCGGTCGATCACGAGGACCGGGATGCCGGACTCGCGGGCCGCGGTCAGTTTGGGGGCCGTGGCCGAGCCGCCGCTGTCCTTGGTGACCAGCACGTCGATCCGGTGCGTACGGAGCAGCTCCCGTTCGTCCTCCAGGCCGAACGGGCCCCGGGCCAGGAGGACTTCCGTCCGTACCGGCATCGGCGGCTCCGGCGCGTCCACGGACCGCACCAGGAACCACATCCGGTCCAGCCCGGCGAAGGCGGCCAGGCCCATCCGGCCGGTGGTCAGGAACGCCCGGCTGCCCAGGTCCGGCAGCAGCTCGGCGGCCGCCCGCAGGTCGGGTACGCGGTGCCATGTGTCGCCCGGGACCGGCTGCCAGGCCGGGCGGCGCAGGGCCAGCAACGGAACGCCCGCCACGACGGACGCTTCGGCTGCGTGGAAGCTCATGCGTTCCGCGAACGGGTGGGTGGCGTCGACCAGGTGGGTCACCCCGTGGTCGCGCACCCAGTCGGCGAGGCCCCGGGGCCCGCCGAAGCCGCCGATGCGGGTCTCGCCGGGCGGCAGGACCGGGTTCTGCACACGGCCCGCCAGCGAGGTCGTGACGCGGTGGGGCGGACGGGCCGCCGAGGACGGAAGGTCGGTACCCGCCCCGGCGAGCGCTTCCGCCAGGCCGCGGGCTTCGGTCGTACCGCCCAGGATCAGGACGTGAGGCAGTCCAGACCGTCCCGGCAGTCCAGACCGTCCAGGGATTCCAGGCCGTCCAGGCACTCCAAGCCGTCCAGGAAGTTCACCTGAGCCGACGGGGTCAGCAGACATGCCGGTCGCGCTCCGGCGAGTACAGGTGGCTGTCCCGGAACTGCTCCGCGCCCAGGGTGCGGCCCACGATGATGACCGCCGTGCGCACCAGACCGGCCTCCTTCACCTGCCCGGCGATGTCGGCCAGCGTGCCGCGCAGGATCAGCTCGTCCGGGCGGGAGGCCATGGCGACCACCGCCGCCGGGCAGTCCGCGCCGTAGTGCGGGAGCAGCTCCGCGACCACCCGCTCCGCGTACCGCGTGGCCAGGTGCAGGACCAGCAGTGCGCCGCTGCGGCCCAGGGTGGCCAGGTCCTCGCCCTCCGGCATCGGCGTCGCCTGCTGGGCGATGCGGGTGAGGATGACGGTCTGGCCGACCGTCGGCACGGTCAGTTCGCGCTTGAGCGCGGCGGCCGCCGCCGCGAACGCCGGTACACCGGGCACCACTTCGTACGGGATGCCGGCCGCATCGAGCCGCCGCATCTGCTCCGCGACCGCGCTGAACACCGAAGGGTCGCCGGAGTGCAGCCGGGCCACATCCTGTCCGGCCTCGTGCGCGGTCGTCATCTCCGCGATGATCTGGTCGAGGTTGAGCTGCGAGGTGTCGACCAGGCGCGCGTCGTCCGGGCACTCGGCCAGCAGCTCGCGCGGCACCAGGCTGCCCGCGTACAGGCAGACCGGGCTCGCGGCGAGCCTGCGCGCGCCGCGCACCGTGATCAGGTCTGCGGCGCCCGGGCCGGCTCCGATGAAGTAGACGGTCATGTCGTCAGACGCCTTCCTTGGTGACCTGGGCGTTGTCGTTGCCACTGTCGTCGTTGCCACTGTCGGCGGTGGCCGGGGCGGTGTCGTCGCCACGGTCGTCGCCGTGTGTCGTGGACACCGCCGAGTCCGCCGAGTCCGCCGCCACGGCCTTCACCGCACCGTCCGGCAGGGCGTGCACCGCACCCTTGGTGACGGACCACTGCGTGACCGGCATCGCCTGCCGCCAACCGGTGAAGCCCCCGACCGCCGTCGCGTGCGAGACGGCCAGCTTCACCAGCTCGCCGCCGTGTTCGCGGTACCACCGGGCGAGCAGGGCCTCCGATTCGAGGGTGACCGTGTTGGCCACCAGTCGGCCGCCGGGCGGCAGGGCCGCCCAGACCGCGTCCAGCAGGCCCGGCGCCGTCAGGCCGCCGCCGATGAACACCGCGTCCGGTGCCGGGAGTCCGGCGAGCGCCTCGGGGGCCGCGCCGGTGACCACGCGCAGGGCGGGGACCCCGAGGGCGGCGGCGTTGCGGGTGATCCGGTCCGCCCGCTCGGCGGAGCGTTCCACGGAGACCGCCCGGCAGGACGGATGGGTGCGCATCCACTCGATGCCGATGGAGCCGGAGCCGCCGCCGACGTCCCAGAGCAGCTCGCCGGGTGCCGGGGCCAGCGCGCACAGGGTCGCGGCCCGTACGTGCCGCTTGGTGAGCTGGCCGTCGTGCTCGTAGGCGCGGTCCGGCAGGCCGGGCGTGGCGCCGAGCCGCAGGGCGCCGGGGGCGCGGCGGCAGTCCACGGCGACGACGTTCAGCGGGTCGCCGGGCGGGTGCGGCCAGGTGTCGGCGGTGCCCTCGTACGCGGCTTCGTCCTCGGAGCCCAGCTGTTCGAGGACCCGCATCCGGCTCGGTCCGAAGCCCCGCTCACGGAGCAGAGCGGCGATCTCGGCCGGGGATCCGGAGCCGGCGCTCAGCACCAGTACCCGTCGCCCCTCGTGGAGCGCGGCCGTCAGCCGGGCCAGGGGGCGGCCGACGACGGTCACCACCTCGGTGTCCTCGACGGGCCAGCCCAGCCGGGCGCACGCGTACGACACGGAGGACGGGTGCGGCAGGATCCGCAGACGGCCCGGGTGGCCCGGGTGGCCCGTGCCGTCCGGGCCGATCTCCTCGGACAGCGCGCGGCCGATGCCGTAGAACATGGGATCGCCGCTGGCCAGGACCACGATCCGGCGGCCGGCGTACTGCGCGAGCAGCCTCGGCACGGCGGGGCGCAGCGGACTGGGCCAGGACACCCGCTCGCCGCGGCACACGTCCGTCGGCGCCATCACCAGCTGCCGGGCTCCGCCGATCAGGACGTCGGCGCCGGTCAGCGCGTCGCGGGCGGCGGCGGTGAGTCCGGCCCAGCCGTCCGCTCCGATGCCGACGACCGTCACGGAAGCCTCGACCGTCTGGGAGGCCTCGACCGTCTCGGGTATGGGGGGTGGTGCGGAGCTCACTGCGCGTTTCCTCGGGGGACGGTCCGGCCGGACGGGGGGCGGATCCGCACTCTACCGTTCGGGGGGAGGATCTCCCCGGCCCACCGGAGTTACCATCGGTAACGCATGGAAGAGTGCTGGGTGCTGGGTGCTGGGTGCTGGGCGGGTGCCATGGCGGCGCGTACGAGGAGGATGACGGTGACAGGCTGGAGCGCGGCGGACATTCCCGACCAGGCCGGGCGCATCGCCGTGGTCACCGGGGCGAACAGCGGGATCGGCCTGGTGACGGCCGGGGAGCTGGCCCGGCACGGGGCGCGGGTGGTGCTGGCCTGCCGCAGCGCGGAGCGCGGCCGGGCCGCCGAGGCCCTGATCCGGCGCAAACTGCCCGCCGCCGAGGTCGATTTCATGCCCCTGGACCTCGCGGACCTCGGCTCGGTCCGCACGTTCGCCGCAGACTTCGGGGAGCGCTACGGTGACCGCCTGGACCTGCTCGTGAACAACGCCGGAGTGATGGCCCTGCCCTACGGCCGGACCGCCGACGGCTTCGAGACCCAGTTCGGCGTCAACCACCTCGGGCACTTCGCGCTCACCGGCCTGCTGCTGCCGTGGCTGCTGACGGCCCCTTCGTCCCGCATCGTCTCCGTCTCCAGCGGCTTCCACGCGATCGCCGACCTCGACCACTCCGACCTCAACAGCGAACGCGGCCGCTACCGGCGCTGGGTCGCGTACGGCCGTTCCAAGACCGCCAACCTGCTGTTCGTCCACGAACTGGCCCGCCGGCTGGAGGCCGCCGGGTCCGGGACGACGGCCGCTGCCGCCCACCCCGGCTACGCGGCCACCAACCTCCAGACCGCCGGCCCCCGGCAGGAGGGAAGGAAGTCCACGGAGCGCCTGATGGAGCTCGCCAACCGGGTCGTCGCGCAGAGCGCCTCCTCCGGTGCCCTGCCCACGCTCTACGCCGCGACCGCCCCGGGAGTCCGCCCGGACGACTTCATCGGCCCCCGCTTCGGCATGCGCGGCGCCCCGGCCCGCTCCCCGCGTGCCCGGTGGACCCTGGACGACACCTCCGCCGCCCGTCTCTGGGAGGCGTCCGAACACCTCACGGGCGTCACCTACGAGTCGTCGGCCGCGGTGCGTTGACGGACGAGCTCCCGAGCCCCTCCTGAGCGCTCCCCCCAGCCCCTCCTGACACCCCCGCCCCGCCGAGGGCGAGCTCGGCCAGGGCTTCCGGAGCGCCGGGCTGGTGGCGGATGCCGGGGAAGGCGTTGATGTCCACGACGACCGGGCGGCCGCCACCCGTGTCGATGACGTCCACCCCGTACACGTCCAGCGCAAAGGCCTCGCCGACGGTCCGGACGAGGTCCAGCCAGCCCGGCGGCAGGTCGGTGAGGGCCAGCGGAAGGGTGGGGCCGCGGCCGCCGGGGGAGAGCTCGGAACGGCGCAGGGCAGCGAAGTAGGCGTCCCCGACCGCCCACAGCTTGTGGTCCCACCCGGTCCCCGGGGCCAGGTCCTGGACGACCACGGGTTCGTCCGGCCATGCCGCGGCCAGTCCGCGCAACTCCGCGTCACCCGAGACGCGGGCGACCAGGTCGTGCTTGCGGCTGTACCGGCTCTTGACCACCACCGGGCCGGCCGCCACGGGCCCGCATCCCCCGGTGCCTCCGGCCGCCAGCCGGCCGAGCGCCCCGGCCGCAACCGTCGGTGCGAACGGCACTCCGGCGGCGCGCGCCGTGTCCGCCATGGCCGTACGGTCCTGGCACAGCGCGGTCGCCGCGGCCGAGTTGACGACGACCGAGCCGCGCTGCTCCAGCGCGCGGGCCAGCGCCAGGGCGCCCGGCGTACGGGCCTTCAGCAGGTACACGTCGGCGAGCGGTCCGGAGGTGCCGACGGTGCCGGCGGTGCGGGCAGTGCCGGCGGTGCGGGCAGTGCCGGCGGTGCCGGCGTGGTCGGCGAGGCCCGCGAGGCCGGCAGGGTCCTGCTCCGGGTGCAGCACCGTCACCCGGTGGCCCCGGCCTTCGAGCAGCGCGGACGTCGCGGCGAGGAGGGGATGCCCAGGGTCGGCCGTGATCAGCCCGACGGCCGTCACGGCCTGCCGCCGGTCATGACCGGACCGGCCGCCTCGCCGGCCGGACCGGCCGCCTTGAGCCCCCGACCGGCCGCCTCGCGCCCCGGGCCGGCCGCCGCCACACGCGGCTCCGGCGGCCGGACCGCAGGCCCCCGCGCCGCCAGCCCGAGCACGGCCCGGGCCACCCGGCCCGCCGCGTCCGGTACCTGGCGGAAGCTCGGGAAGTCGTTCACGTCGACCACCACCGGCCCGTCCGGGCCCAGCAGCACGTCCAGTCCGTACAGGTCCAGCCCGTGGACCCGGCCGACCCGGTGCGCGAGGTCGGCGATCTCCGCCGATACCGGAACCCGGCGCTCCCGGACCGGATGGTCGGGGTGCAGCGGTGAGCGGCGCTCGGTGGCGTGCACCTCGCCCGCGATGCAGTACACCTTCAGGTCGATGCCCGAATTGGGCACGTACGGCTGCGCGATGAGCAGCCCCCCGCCGGCCGTCAGAGCGGCAGGCAGCTCGCGCAGCCGCTCCGGCGAAGGCACCAGGCGTACGTCGCGGCCGGAACTGCCCTCGGCGGGCTTGACCACCAGCGGGTACTCCGAGGCGGGTATCTCCGCCAGCAGCGCCGGATCGGCCGCCGCGTACGTCCGCGGCACCGGCAGCCCCCGGTCCCGCGCCACTGCGGCGGCGACGGCCTTGTCCCGTACGCCGCGTATCGCCCGGGCGTCGTTGATCGTGGTCATCCCGGCCGCCGCGGCGGCTTCCAGGAGGCTGAGCCCGGGCCCGCCGGAGACGGTCTTGAGGACCCACGCGTCATGGCTGCCGGTGTCCAGCCCGCCCGTCATGTGCAGCAACGAGCCGCCGGGCCGGACGATGTCGACCCGGTGCCCCCACTCCCTGAGCCGCCCGATGACCTCGACCGGCATCCCGTCGTGGCGGTAGTGCTCTTCCACCAGGAAGCAGAGCTTCATGACCATCCCGTCCCGCCGAACCCCCGGACACCGCCGTCCTGTTCCGGCGCGCTGAATACGTCACAGGATGTCACGACCTGCCCTACGCCTCCCCGGGTACCCCCGATCCCCTTCCCGGTCCGCCGTCCCCTTCGGCACGCCTGGTGGCGACCACCGCGCTCAAGTCCGCGGCCAACGGCAGCTCGACGGCCCGCAGCGCGGAATGGCGCAGCCAGTGCAGCCGAGCGGTGTCCGGCAGGCCGCCGTAGGAGGGCGGCCAGGTGCGCGCCGGGGTGAAGTCGTCGACGACGAGCACCCCGCCGGGCACCAGCAGCCGAGTGGGGTCGGCGGCATCGGAGGAGTCCGCGGTGCGGTGCCGTTCATCGGCATGACCGCACCATACGACCGCTCCCGCGCAGCCCGAGGCGCTCGCCGTACGGCGTTGAGTTCCGGTCAGGCCATGCCGGATCGCGCGCCGCCGGTCGGAGCCGGAGCCGTGCGGTTCCGGTTCCGGCGGGCGCGGACGAGGCCGTACGCGGCGGCCAGCCAGGCGGCACAGGCGATCCACAGCAGCACCTGCCCGAGCCCGGCCGGCCAGGACACCCCCGCCGCCGCCGCGGTCGACAGGCAGGCGACGGCCGTCATGCCCATCGGGAACACGGTGGCCCAGCGGCGGATGTCGTAGCGGAGCCGGGGGCATGCGACCTCGCACCCTGCCAGGACCGCGTACCAGGCCAGGGACAGCCCGAGGAGCACGAGGGTGACCGTGCGCAGCGCCGTGTGGGCCGTACCGGACCACACCCCCGAGGCGAGCAGCTTGGAGCCGGCCAGGGCCGAGATGGCCATGGCCCCGCCCGCGATCCACTGGTCGCCCGCGCCGGTCGGCAACTGCCGGAGGTCGAAGCGCGCCAGGGCGTTCCCGTACAGCACGAGACCCAGGACGAGCAGCACCAGCGCGGCCCACGCCAGCCAGTCGCCGCTGCCGGGCGCGAGCACGGCCGACAGCACCGCCAGGCCCTGGGTCGCCACGCAGATGAGGAACACCCCGCCCGGCATCCGCCATGCCAGGCGCCGCAGTACGGTCGTCAGCAGCACCGGCCACACGGCGGCGGCGAGCACCAGCAGCGCCACGGCCACCGGGGTCACCCCCAGCACCTCGAACCGGACGCCGAGCACGCAGGTGGCCGCGACCGAGGTGAGCGCGGCCGGGGTGTCCGCCCATGCCCGCCAGCTGCTGCGGTCCCCGAGCAGCAGGGACGTGAAGCCGATGGCCAGCAGCACCCAGACGAGCAGGGCGAGGGCGAAGACGGCCACGGAGAGCACCTCGTGGCCGATGAGGTGGAGGCCGATCGAGACGATGCCCGTGGCCATCACCACGGAGCCGGCCACCGGGGGGATCTCCGCCCAGCGCGACAGGCCGGGGGCGGTCACGCGGCCGTCTCCGGTGTCCCGCCCGCGCCGGGCGTGACCTGCTGGTTCCACCCGGCGATCACGGGCAGCCCGTGCTCCGTCGACAGCCGCCCGACCGTGGCCGTGGCGAGCAGGAACAGCCGCCCGTCGGCCGGCGGCAGTGCCAGGTAGCGGGCGGTCAGGACCCGCAGCAGGTGGGCGTGCGCCACCAGGACCCCGTCCGCCGAGCCGGGCGCCCCCAACAGTGGGGCGATCCGCCGCAGTACGCGGTCGGCGCGGCGGCCCACGTCCTCGGCGGACTCCCCGGGACGGCCGTCCCCGTGCGCGGGTACGCCGTCCCGCCACAGCGACCAGTCCGGCCGGGACTCCTGGATCCCGGCCGTGGTCAGCCCCTCGTAGCCGCCGTAGTCCCACTCCCACAGGTCCTCGTCGGCCTCCGCGGCGTGCAGTCCGGCCGGTCCGGCCAGTCCGGCCAGTTCGGCCGTCCGCCGGGCCCGCTGCGCGGGGCTCGTCCATACGAACGCCAGGTCACGGCCCGCGAAGTACGGCGCCAGCGTCCTGGCCTGCGCCTCCCCGTGCGCCGTGAGCGGCAGGTCGGTCCGCCCGGTGTGCCGCCCGGCGGCGCTCCACTCGGTCTCGCCGTGCCGGACCAACAGGAGATCACCCATGGCCCCACGCTAACGGCCGCTCCCCGGCCCGAGCCGACCGACAGACCGGGCAAAGGGCTCATCCGGCGGATTGGGCAGGATTCAGGCGGAATCGACCGAGTCCCGCACCGGCACGACGGAGGCTCCCTCCGGTACCGCGGAGTCCCCCTCCCGTACGCCGGAGTCCCGCACCGGCACGCCAACGCCGTTGCCGTGCCTGAACAGCGCGCTCGGCCACCACATCCACCGCCCCACGTCCAGGGTCAGTGCGGTGACCAGCACCGAGCGGACGACCATCGTGTCCAGCAGTACGCCGAACGCCACCGCGAAGCCGAGCTCCGCCGCGAACACCAGCGGCAGCGAGGCCATCGCCGCGAAGGTGCCGGCCAGCACCAGGCCCGCGGAGGTGATCACACCGCCCGTGGCGGACAGCCCGAGCAGCGCACCTTGCCGCGTGCCGTGCACCAGTGTCATCTCCCGCACGCGTGTGACCAGGAAGATGTTGTAGTCGATGCCCAGCGCGACCAGGAACACGAAGGTCAGCAGCGGGAAGGAGGCTTCCGCCCCGGCGAAGCCGAATACGTGGTCGAACACCACGCTGCTCACGCCGAGGGCCGCCCCGAACGACAGCACCACCGTCGCCATCAGCAGCAGCGGCGCGACGATCGCCCGCAGCAGCAGTGCGAGCACGAGGAACACCACGAGCAGTACCAACGGGATGATCACCCGGGAGTCGCGGGCGGCCGCCTCCTGCGTGTCGAGGGCGACCGCCGTGTTTCCGCCGACCTGCGCGTCCGCACCCTCGACGCCGTGCACGGCGGCCCGGGCCGCCTCCACGGTGCGCATGGCGGCGGTGCTGCCGGGAGTGTCCGCGAGCTCGGCGAGCATGAGCGCCTCGCCGTCCTTGACAACCGGTGGGGAGACGTCCGCGACGCCCGGTACGGCGGACAGCACGGTCCGCACCCGTTCCGCCGCGGCGGCATCGGCCACCACGTGCACGGGGTCACCCGAGCCGGCCGGGAAGTGCCGGGCCTGGATCTCCTCGCCGACGGCCGACTGGGGCGTGGTGGTGAACTGGTCCTTGCTGGACAGCCCGTCGGCCGTGAGCCCGGACACGCCGAGCGCCATGATCCCCAGCACCAGCGCGGTGCCGACCCACACGACGCGCGGCCGCCGGGACACAGCCGTCCCGACCCGGTTCCAGATCCCGCCGGTGCTCTCGCCCGCAGACCCGTACGAAGGCTTCACCGGCCAGAAGATCCACCGGCCGCAGGCGACCAGCAGGGCCGGCATCAGGGTGACCATGGCGAGCAGCCCGACGAGGACGCCGACGGCGCAGGCCGGGCCCAGCCCCTGCGTGGAGTTGAGGGTGGCGAGCATCAGCAGCACCAGGCTGACCGCGACGGTCGCCGCACTGGCGACGATCGCGGGACCGGAGCGGTACAGGGCCTCCGCCATCGCTTCGTGCCGGTCCTCGTGACGGCGCAGCTCCTCCCGGTAGCGCGAGACGAGCAGGAGCGCGTAGTCGGTGGCGGCGCCGAACACCAGCACCGTCAGGACGAAGCCGGTCTGCTTGTTGACGGTGAGTCCGGCGTGCTTCGCCAGCAGGTAGATCACCGCTTCGGAGGTGACCAGGGCGCCGCCGGCGGTCAGCAGGGGCAGCAGCGGGAGCACCGGGCTGCGGTACGTGAACAGCAGGATCACGACCACGACGGCCGCGGTGATCGCGGTCAGCCCGCCCCCGCCACCGAAGGCGTCGATGGCGTCGGACGCGTGCCCGCCGGGCCCGGTGACATGGAACCCGAGCCCGTCCGCACCGGCACCGGCCCCCGTACCCCCTCCACCCACCTCGCCCATGGCGTCGACGACGGCGCCGATCCCTTCCCAGCCCGTCCGGTCCTTCCTTATCTGGACCACGGTCTGTACGGCCTTGCCGTCCCGGGACTTCACCGGCCCCTCGGGCTGCCCCACGACGTTCCTGATCCGGCCGAACGCCTCGGCATCGGACCGGGCCTTGGCCATGTCGGCAGCGGTGATGCCCTCGGGCCGGTCGTAGACCACGATCGCGGGCAGGGTGTCTGCGGGCAGGAACCGCTCGGCCCGTTCGACGACCCTCGTCGACTCCGCGTTGCCGGGCAGCCAGGCGGAACTGTCGTTCTCCTCCACGTCGCCGAGCTTGCCGGCCAGCAGCACGGCGGGAACCAGGAGCGCCGCCCAGAGGGCGAGGACGACCCACTTCGTCACCCTGCCCCCGGGCAGGGCGGCCAGCGTGCGCACCGGGGTCGGTGGGGAAAGGTTCATGAGGTCCTCCCGTCGTGGATGTGTTCCGAGCTGAGAGGGCACGGGCCCGCGGAGTGTGACACCCGCCCCGGAAATGTGACCCACGTCTCCTGCCGGCCCCGGATCACACCTCCCCTGAGCGCAGACTCCTACCATCGGACATGTACCTGACATCAATGGAGAACGAACGGCACCACACACCGAAGGGGCCGATCAGCACATGACGAAACCCGAGAACGCGCCGTACGGAACCGGGTACGGCGACGCCGCGACGTACGGCTACGACGTCATCATCAGCGGCGCGAGCCTGGCCGGCAGTGCCGCGGCGACCCTGCTCGCCCGGCGCGGCGTCCGGGTCGGACTGCTGGAGCGCCGCTCGGACCCGGAAGCGTACAAAGTGCTGTGCACCCACTCCATCACCGCCAACGCGTATCCGGTGCTGGACGAACTCGGCCTCGTCCCCGCCCTGGAGGAGGCGGGAGCCGTCCACAACGACGCCCGCTGGTACACCCGTTGGGGATGGATCGAGCCGAGACCGGCGTCGTCGGGTCCGGAGCTGCCGTACGCGTACAACGTCCGGCGCAGCGTCCTCGACCCGCTGATCAGGGCCCGTGCGGCGGAGACCCCCGGCGTCGACCTGCTGCTCGGCCACCGCGTGACCGGCCTGCTCCGGGAAGCTGGGCGAACCGTCGGCGTCATCGCCTCGACACCACGGGGCGAGCGCGAGATCCGGGCGCGCCTGGTGGTCGGCGCCGACGGCAAGGACTCGGCGGTGGCGAAGTCCGCCGGGGTTCCGGTCCGGCAGTTCGAGAACGCCCGCTTCGGCTATCTCGCGTCCTTCCGCAACCTTCCCCTCCCCGGCGGGATCGGCCAGACCTGGTTCCTCGAACCGGACATGGCCTACGCCTTCCCGAACGACGACGGGGTGACGGTCCTCGCGGTGCTCCCGGACAAGAAGCGGCTGCCGGCCTTCCGGGAAGACCTGGAGGGCAGCTTCCTCGCCTTCGTCCGGGCCCTGCCGGAGGCACCTCCCATCGACTCCGCCGAACGCATCACGAAGATCATCGGCTTGGTCGACTACCCGCTGCACACCCGTAGGCCGACCGCCCCCGGCCTCGCCCTCGTCGGCGACGCCGCGCTGACCGGCGATCCCCTGTGGGGAGTGGGCTGCGGGTGGGCACTCCAGTCGGCGCAATGGCTGGCGGAGGCGGTCGCCCCGGCGGTGACCGGCCGGGCCGGCGACCTCGACGGCGCCCTCGCGGCGTACGCCCGCACCCACCGGCGCCGCCTGCGCGGCCACCAGTACCTGGCCGCCGATTTCGCCACGGCCCGCCCGTTCAACCCCCTCGAACGCCTGATGTTCTCGGCGGCGGCCCGCGACGATGCCCTGGCCCGGCACATGCACCTGTTCGCCTCCCGCCTGATCGGCCCGCGGCAGTTCCTGAACCCCGCCGCCATGGCCAGGGCGGCCGCCGTCAACCTCAGACACCGCCGCTGACCGAGATCGGGACCGGGGTCGCCGACCACGCTTGATCACCGGTGGGCGTCATCGGGTGGTGCCTCCGAAGACGGACGACCCCTGGTCGGGATCGCGATCCGGTACCGGTACGCGTTGCGCGACGCAGTCGAGTCGTGCGACTCACTCCTGCCCGGGGCCGACATCCGCAAGCGCGGCTCCCAGCCGACGTGCACCCTCGGTCAGCTCGGCGAGATCGGCCGTCGCGGCGAACCCGATACGCAGGTGAGCCGCCGGCTGCTCCGTGGCGAAATAGCGACTGCCGGCGCTCACGGCGACGCCGCGTTGCCGGGCGGCCCCGGTGAGGACCGCGTCGTCCACGCCCGACGGCAGGCGAACCCACAGGTGCAGTCCGCCGGTGGGCAACCCGGCCAAGGTCGCGCCGGGGAGCTCCTGCGTGACCGCGGCTGCCAGTACGGCGCTCCGCTCCCGCAGCGCCGCTCCGAGCGAGCGGACGTGCCGGTCCCAGGAGGGGGAGCTGAGCACTTCCAGGGCGGCTTCCTGGAGCGGGCGCGTGACGAAGAAGTCGTCGACCAGGCGCACCGCCCGCATGCGCTCCATGACGGGCCCGCGGGCCACCAACGCCCCGATCCGCAGGCTCGGTGCGGCGGGCTTGGTGAGGGAGGTGACATGGACGACCGTGCCGTCGCGGTCGTCGGCGACCAGTGTCCGCGGCACGGTGCCGCCGTGTCCCAGGTGCCGTGCGAAGTCGTCCTCCAGCACGAACGCGCCCGAGGCGCGCGCCACATCGAGGATCTGGCGGCGCCGTTCGGGCGTGATCACGGTGCCGGTCGGGTTCTGGAAGGTCGGCTGGCAGTACAGCAGTCGCGCGCCGGTCATCGCGAACGCGTCGGCCAGCAGGTCGGGCCGCAGTCCGTCGGAGTCGAGCGGTACCGGAACGGGCCGCAGCCCTGCGGCGCGGGCGGCGGCCAGGGCCCGGGGATAGGTGGGGGACTCGACCAGGACCGGGCTGCCGGGCCCGGCGATGGCCCGGAACGCGATCGACAGGGCGCTCTGCCCGCCCGCGGTGACCAGCACGTCCTCCGGCGCCACGCTGCCGCCGACGATCCGGGCGAACACGGTGCGCAGCGCCATCAGGCCGCCGGCCGGGGCGCGGTCCCAGGCGTCCGGACGGCGTGCCGCCCGCGCCAGCGCAGCGCTGAGGGCCCGGGTGGGCTGGAGGGATCGGTGCACGTAGCCGCCGTCCATCGCGATCGTCCCGGCCGGCGGCGGGCCGAGCGGGTCGGCGATCAGGTGGGTGTCGACGGCGCGGTCGGTGAGGGCGACCGTCTGCCAGGACGTGTCGGTGGAACCGGCTCCGTCGTGGAGCCGGGTGCGCTGTGCCACGTACGTCCCACTGCCCGGACGGGTCACCACGACGCCTTCGGCGGCCAGCGCGGCAATGGCGCGCGCCACGGTCGCAGGGCCGACCCGGTACTCCTTGATCAGCTCCCGGCTGCTCGGCAGCCGGTCGCCGGGCGACAGCCGGGAGAGCAGTGCACGGAGGCTGTCGGCCAACTCCCCAGAAGTGCTACTGTCGTTCATGAGAGACAACAGTAGCGCTTCTGGTCCTGGTCAGGAAGCACTTCGGCTGGACGTCGCCGCCCTGCGGGCCGACACCCCGGGGTGCCGCCAGGTCATCCACTTCAACAACGCGGGCTGCGGACTGCCGGCGGCCCCGGTCCTCGACGCGATGATCGGCCATCTGAACCTCGAAGCCCGGATCGGTGGTTACGAGGCCTCGGCCGCCCGAGCCGCCGAAGTCCGCGCGTTCTACACGGAGATCGCCGCCCTCATCAACACCACCCCCGACAACATCGCCTTCGCGGGCAGTGCCACCCATGCCTACGCCAACGCCCTGTCGTCGATCCCGTTCGAGGCCGACGACGTCATCCTCACCACCCGCGACGACTTCATCTCCAACCAGATCGCCTTCCTCTCCCTGCGCAAGCGATTCGGCGTGCGCATCCTCCACGCGCCCAATACCCCCGAGGGCGGGCCCGACGTGGAGGCGATGGCCGCGCTGATGCGGATCCACCGCCCCCGCCTGGTGTCCGCCACCCATGTCCCCACCAACTCGGGCCTCGTCTCGCCCGTCGCGGAAATCGGCCGCCACTGCCGGGAGCTGGACCTGCTCTACCTCGTCGACGCCTGTCAGTCGGTGGGCCAGTTCGTCATCGACGTGGAGGAGATCGGCTGCGACCTCCTCACCGCCACCTGCCGCAAGTTCCTCCGCGGCCCGCGCGGTTCCGGATTCCTGTACGTATCCGATCGCGTCCTGCGCGCGGGCTACGAACCGCTGTTCATCGACATGCACGGGGCCCGCTGGACCGAGCCGGGCGGCTACGAGCCCGTGGCGACGGCGGCCCGGTTCGAGGAGTGGGAGTTCCCGTACGCCACGGTGCTCGGCAGTGCCACCGCGACGCGCTATGCCCGCGAGGTCGGCATCGAGGCCATCGAGCAGCGCACCCCGGCACTCGCGGCCCGGCTCCGCGACCGGCTCGCACCGGTTCCGGGGGTGCGCGTGCTCGACCGCGGCCCGCGTCTCGCCGCGCTCGTCACCTTCGGGGTATCGGGCTGGCAGCCGCAGCCGTTCAAGGCGGCCATGGACGCCCGCGGCATCAACTCGGCGCTCAGCTTCCGCGAGTTCGCACAGTTCGACTTCGGGGACAAGGACGTCGACTGGTGCCTGCGCCTGTCGCCGCACTACTACAACACCGAGGAGGAAGTGGACCACGTGGCGGACGAAATAGCCGACCTCGCCGGCCGGGTACGGCGATGACCCCCACGCAGACACGCACCGAGGAGCCGTCCACGAAGAGCCTCTGGCGCAACGGCGACTTCCTCAAGTTCTGGCTCGGCGAGACCCTCTCGCTGCTCGGCACCCAGGTCACGAGCCTTGCACTGCCGCTGACCGCCATCACCGCCTTCAACGCCACCGACGAGCAGGTCGGCGTCCTGCGGTTCCTGCAGCTCGTCCCGTACCTCGGGCTCGCCCTGGTCTTCGGGGTATGGGTGGACCGGGCCCGACGGCGGCGGATCATGCTCGTCGCCAACCTCGTTCGGATGGTCCTGCTGGCTCTCGTCCCCGTCCTGTACTGGACGGACGTGCTCGGCATGGGCTCGCTGCTGGTGATCGCCTGCGCCGTCGGCGTCGCCTCGGTGCTGTTCGACGTGAGCTGGATGTCGTACGTGCCCACGCTCGTACGCGATCCCGGGCACTATGTGGAGGCCGGCGCGAAGATGGGGATGAGCTCGTCGGCGGCCGATGTGGCAGGGCCCGGGCTCGCGGGTGTCCTGGTCGGCGCCCTCACCGCGCCCGTGGCGCTGATCGTCGACGCGTTCTCGTATCTGGTGTCCCTGATCTCGCTGCTGCTCATCCGCACCCCCGAGCCCCGTCCCGAACCGCCGACCGCACGACGGCACCTGCCGACCGAACTCCGGGACGGCTTGCGCTGGGTGCTGGGGAACCGGGTTCTGCGGTCACTGGCCCTGATCGGGTTCTGCTGCAACTTCTCCATGATCACCGTATGGACGATGTTCCTGCTGTACGGAACACGCGACCTGCACCTGGACCCGACGACCCTCGGTGGCATCTTCGCCACTGCCTCCGTGGGCGGCCTCATCGGCGCGGCGATCTCCCGCAAGGTCATCCGGCGCTTCCGGCTCGGCCTTGTCTACCTCGTTGCCCAGTCGGCCCTCCTCATCGGCCCCACGCTGATCGTCCTGGCCGCCGGCTCCCGGCCGGTGATGGTGGGGATGTTCGTCCTCTCCTTCTTCACCACCTACCTCGGACTCGGCGTCGCCGGCGTCGTCATCGTCAGCCTGCGCCAGGTCAGCACCCCGCAACCGATGATGGGCCGGATGACGGCGGTCTTCCGTACCCTGCTGTTCGGCGGCGGCGCACTCGGGGGCCTGTTCGCGGGTCTCCTGTCCGGCTGGATCGGCGCCCGGGGGGCGTTGACCGTTGCGGCGATCGGCTCCGCCTCCGTGCTGATCGCGCTCGTCCGGTCCCCGGTGAGCCGACTGCGCGGCCTGCCGCCGGCACCGGAAGGACCCGTCGCGGCGGCAACGGGCGGGCAGCCCGCCGGCTGATGTGGAGCACGTCGAAGGGCCCCACCGCGAAACGGTGGGGCCCTTCGGCGACGTGCCCGGCGAGTGCACTGGCGGAGGATGCTTCGCGCTTCCGGGTTTTCGGGAATTGCGGACAGGCTTTGACCTGAATGGTCGATAGCGTTTGGGTATGGCTTCCACGACGGATCAGGTACTCGGTTCCCGCGCGTTGAACCGCGCCACGCTCGCCCGGCAGCTGCTGCTGCAGCGTTCCGGGATGTCCGCCCGCGATGCCGTGGGTCACCTCGTCGGGCTGCAGGCGCAGAACGTGAAGCCGCCGTACTACCAGCTGTACGCCCGGCTGGAAGGGTTCCGGCCCGAGCAGCTGTCCGGGCTGATGGAGTCGCGGGAGGTGGTGCGGATGGTCACCATGCGGTCCACCATCCACACCCATACGGCCGAGGACGCGGTGGCGCTGAGGGGGCTGGTGCAGCCCGCCCGCGACCGGGAGGTCGGTTACTTCCGCAAGGGGCTCGTGGGTGTGGACCTGGAGCGGCTGGCCGTGATCGCCCGCGAGCTGGTCGAGGAGCGGCCGCGCACCATGGCGGAGATCCGTACGGAGCTGGCCGTGCACTGGCCCGATGCCGATCCGCAGGCCCTGTCGGTCGCCGCCCGGTGCCGGCTGCCGTTGGTGCAGGTGACGCCGCGCGGGCTGTGGGGGCGTAGTGGCCAGGTCCGGCTGGCGTCGCTGGAGCAGTGGCTCGGGGAGGGCGCGAGTGCGCAGCCGTCCGGGGGAGGGGAGGCGGAGGCCCTCGACGTCCTTGACGACACCGTGCTGCGCTACCTGCGGGCCTTCGGGCCGGCTTCCGTCAGGGACATGCAGACCTGGGCCGGGATCACGCGGTTGAAGGAGGCGTTCGAGCGGCTCAGGCCGCAACTCGTCACCTTCCTGGACGAGGCCGGCACCGAGCTGTTCGACCTGCCCGATGCGCCGCGGCCCGACGAGGAGACGCCGGCCCCGCCGCGCTTCCTGCCCGAGTTCGACAACCTCCTCCTGTCCCACGCCGATCGCACCCGTGTCGTACCCGCCGAGCTCAAGGGCCGTTCCTGGAAGGGGAACCAGGCGTACTGCACCTTGCTCGTCGACGGGTTCCTGGCCGGTTTGTGGCGGCTCGATGACGTTTCCGAGGGGGAGGGACGGGTCGAGCTCACCGTGGAGCTCTTCGGGGAGGTGGGGAAGGAGCGGTTGGAGGAGATCGTCGCCGAAGGGGAGGCGATGCTCGCGACCATGGCCGGTGCCGGTGCCGGTGCCGGTGGGCGGGCTGTCGTGCGGTTCGGGGGCGTTGCCCGCTGAGCCGTTCGTACCGCGATCCGGCCCGGTCGGTCGCCCGGCCCCGCGCCGTACGTCCGTCAACACCCGGCTGACGCGGCACTGGTGGCACCTGCGTCCCGTTCGGCACGATGGTCGCGACCGTTCCGCCGCTCTCATCGTCGCCCGGAGTCAGGAGAGACACGTATGCGGGTACCCATGACTGTTGCCGACTTCCTCGACCGGGCCGAGCTCGGCTTCGCGTCCGGCCCGGGGGTGATCGACGAACCCGACCAGCCGGCGCAGCCGGTACCGCCGTCCACCTACGGGCGGCTGGGCGAGCGGGTCCGGGCCTGGCAGGCCGGCCTGGACGCGCTCGGGGTCGGCGAGGGCGAACGGGTGGCGGTGGTCAGCCACAACTCGGCGCGGTTGCTGGAACTGCTGTTCGCCGTGCCGATGAGCGGGCGGATCTGCGTACCCGTCAACTTCCGCCTCAAGCCGCAGGAAGTGGAGTACGTCGTCCGGCAGTCCGGCGCCTCGGTCCTGCTCGTCGACCCCGAGCTGGACGCGGACCTCGCCGGGATCGGCGCCCGCCACCGGTTCGTGCTCGGCGAGGAGACCGAGACCGCGCTGATGCGCTTCGGTACGGAGCCGCGCCCCTGGTCCCGCCCCGACGAGGACGCCACCGCGACGATCAACTACACCTCGGGGACCACGGCCCGCCCGAAGGGCGTGCAGCTCACCCACCGCAACATCTGGGTCAACGGGCTGACCTTCGGCCTGCACACCCGTGTGTGGGAACGCGACGTCTACCTGCACACCCTGCCCATGTTCCACTGCAACGGCTGGGGGATGCCCTACGTGATGGCCGGCCTGGGCGTGAAGCAGGTGGTGCTGCGCAAGGTCGACGGCGCCGAGATCCTGCGCCGGGTCGAGGAGCACGGGGTCACGCTGATGTGCGGTGCTCCCGCGGTGTGGAACGCGGTGCTGGCCGCGGCCGAGTCGTGGGAGGGCGAGATCCCCGGCCGCGACCGGGTGCGGATCGTCTGCGCGGGCGCCCCGCCGCCGAGCCGGATGATCCAGCGGGTGGGGGAGGAGCTGGGGTGGGAGTTCACCCAGATCTACGGCCTGACCGAGACGTCCCCGCTGCTCACCTTCAACCGGACCCGGCCGGCCGACGCCGGGCTGCCCGCCGAGGAGCGGGCGCACAAGCTGTCCCGGGCCGGGCTGCCGGCACTCGGGGTCAAGCTGAAGGTCTCCGACGAGGGTGAGGTCCTGGCCCGCTCGAACGTGGTGCTCGAAGGCTACTGGGACAAGCCGCAGGAGACCGGGGACGCCCTGGCGGACGGCTGGTTCCACACCGGCGACGGCGGTGCGGTCGACGGGGCCGACGGACACCTGACGATCTCCGACCGCAAGAAGGACGTGATCATCACCGGCGGGGAGAACGTCTCCTCGATCGAGGTGGAGGACACGATCTTCAGCCATCCGGCGGTCGCCGAGGTCGCCGTCATCGGTGTCCCGCACGAGAAGTGGGGCGAGACGATCAAGGCCCTGGTCGTCCTGGCCGAGGGCGCGAAGGCCGACGAGGCCGAGATCATCGCCCACTGCAAGGCGCGCATGGCCGGTTACAAGGCGCCGACCTCGGTCGAGTTCCGCGACGCCATCCCGCGGACCGCCACCGGCAAGATCCAGAAGTTCAAGCTCCGCGAACCGTACTGGTCGGGGCAGGACCGGCAGGTGAACTGAACCGAACCGAACCGAACCGAACCGGAACGGCCGGGCCCGGGCGGTTGCTCCGCCCGGGCTCACGCCGGCCTCCGGCCCGAGCACCGGGTCGGACCGGCAGGGGCGGACCGCCAGGGTCAGGCCGCCAGGGTCAGGCCGGCAAGGTCAGGCCGGCAGGTGCGCCTCGATCGCCGCGATGACCTCGGCGGACTCCGGCTCGGTGGTCGGGCGGAAGCGCGCCACGACCTCGCCCTCCGGCGAGATCAGGAACTTCTCGAAGTTCCACTTGATGTCGCCGGCCTCGCCGTCGGCGTCCGCGGTCTTCACGAGCTCCCGGAACAGCGGGTGCCGGTTCTCGCCGTTGACCTCGGTCTTCTCCAGCATCGGGAAGGTGACCCCGAAGCCGGCGGCACAGAAGGTCTGGATGTCCTCCGCCGTGCCCGGCTCCTGCTCGCCGAACTGGTTGCACGGCACGCCGATCACCGTGAAGCCCTTCTCGGCGTACTTGAACTGCAGCCGCGCCAGCCCCGAGTACTGCGGGGTGAGCCCGCACTGCGACGCGGAGTTGACGAGCAGGATCACCTTGCCCTTGTACGGCGCCAGGGTGGTCGGCTCGTCGTCCAGGGTGACCAGCGGGATGTCGTACAGGGTGCTCAAAACGTCTCCTCGGCGGAAAGCGGCCGGGCGGCCGGGGGGATTCCCCCGAACCATAGGGGATCATGCACGGTGACCGTGCGCCGCCTCACGCGCCCGTCGCGTAGAGCACGTCCGCCGGGTCGTTCATCGGCTGGGGCATCCCCGTGAGGTCCATGACGAACAGCGGTATGCCCAGCTCGTCCGCGCGGGCCCGCGCCTCGTCCGTATAGCCGGCCAGGGCGAAGTAGACGCTGGTCGCCGAGGCCGTCAGGCCGTTGAGCCAGACGCATTCCACCGCCCGCAGCCCGGCCGGGGACGTCGTCGGGTCCACCTGGGCGACCAGCCCGGGAGCCCGCAGGTCCACCGCCGCCGAGGGCAGCGGCCGCGCGTCCGGCTGCCGTACGTCGCGGAAGCCGAGCCAGCGCAGGTAGAGCGCGGCGGTGGCCACCGCGTCCCGGCCCGTACGGATGGTGACCGGCCGGAACGCGGGCCGCGGCACCGGCAGGGACGGGGTACCGCCCGGCGCCCCGGGCGCCGTCCCGCCCCGTCCACCCGTACCGCTCTGTCCGCCCTGTCCGTCTGGTCCGTCTGGTCCGCCCGGACCCGCCATCGCACCGCCGGCTCCGGGCCCCGCCCCGGGAGCCGGAGACCCGGCGGCCATCCCCTCGGCCATCCCCTCGGCCATCCCGTCGACCCCGCCGGCCCCGTCGGCGCCGCCGCCATCGGCCCGCAGCGGCCGGACCGGCACCAGGGACACCGTCCCGCACCCGCCGCAGCCCACCTCGGGCGCCGGCCACTCGCTCTCCCGGCCGCAGTTCCCGCACCGGACCGCCACCCACGTGTCGACCCACGTCCGGTGCGTCAGCGGCTGGGCGGCGCGGGTCAGGTCCAGTGGCGGGACCACCGGACTTCCACAGGCGCACGGGAAGACCGGCGGGGTGTAGCCGTTCTCCCTCAGACATGCCGGGCAGGGCACCGGGACCGTTTCCGCCATCCGTCCTCGAACCCCTCCCAGATCCCAGACCGTCGCTGTGCGTGGGTCCATGCTCCACCACCGGTGGCGGTCCGGGCGGCCGAGCCCCGGTTTTCGTTGAACTCACGGAGCGAAAGGTGGCATTTGGTGGGTTCCGGGGTGCCCCGCCACCTTGACGTGTGGGGGCGCGGCCCTTAGCTTGTTTCGTATAGCAGAACAAAACTTCCGGATTACGGAAACCCCCGGAAAAACAGCCTGACCGCAGGAGTACCGATGCCCCGTATGACCGCCGCTGCCGCGGCTGTGGAGATCCTCAAGCGCGAGGGAATTGACCAAGCGTTCGGCGTGCCCGGCGCGGCGATCAACCCCTTCTACCGTGAGCTCAAGAACGTCGGCGGCATCAGCCACACGCTCGCCCGCCACGTCGAGGGCGCCTCGCATATGGCGGAGGGTTACACCCGCGCCAAGGCGGGCAACATCGGTGTCTGCATCGGTACCTCCGGCCCGGCCGGCACCGACATGATCACCGGTCTGTACTCCGCGATCGCGGACTCGATTCCGATCCTGTGCATCACCGGCCAGGCCCCGGTCTCGAAGCTCCACAAGGAAGACTTCCAGGCCGTCGACATCGCCACGATCGCGAAGCCGGTCACCAAGGCCGCCACCACGGTCCTCGAGGCCGCCCAGGTCCCGGGTGTCTTCCAGCAGGCCTTCCACCTGATGCGCTCCGGCCGTCCCGGCCCGGTCCTCATCGACCTGCCGATCGACGTCCAGCTGACCGAGATCGAGTTCGACCCGGAGACCTACGAGCCGCTGCCGGTCTACAAGCCGTCCGCGACCCGCGCCCAGGCCGAGAAGGCCCTGAGCTTCCTGCTCGAGGCCGAGCGTCCGCTGATCGTCGCCGGTGGCGGCATCATCAACGCCGACGCCACCGACCTGCTGGTCGAGTTCGCCGAGCTGACGGGCATCCCGGTCATCTCCACCCTGATGGGCTGGGGCACCATCCCGGACGACCACGAGCTGGCCGCCGGCATGGTCGGTGTGCAGACCGCCCACCGCTACGGTAACGCGACCTTCCTGGAGTCCGACACCGTCATCGGTATCGGCAACCGCTGGGCCAACCGCCACACGGGTTACAACCTGGAGGCGTACACCAAGGGCCGCAAGTTCGTCCACGTGGACATCGAGCCCACCCAGATCGGCAAGATCTTCGCCCCGGACTACGGCATCGCCTCCGACGCCAAGGTCGCCCTGGAGCTCTTCATCGAGATCGCCAAGGAGTGGAAGGCCGCGGGCAAGCTCCCCGACTTCTCCGCCTGGGCCGCCTCGGCGCAGGAGCGCAAGGCCACCCTGCAGCGCCGTACGCACTTCGAGAACATCCCCATGAAGCCGCAGCGCGTCTACGAGGAGATGAACAAGGCGTTCGGCCCGGAGACCCGCTACGTCACCACCATCGGTCTCTCCCAGATCGCGGCCGCGCAGTTCCTGCACGTCTACAAGCCGCGCCACTGGGTCAACTGCGGCCAGGCCGGCCCGCTCGGCTGGACCATCCCGGCCGCCATCGGTGCCGCCACCGCGCAGCCCGAGACCCCGGTCGTCGCCCTCTCCGGCGACTACGACTTCCAGTTCATGATCGAGGAGCTGGCGGTCGCCGCCCAGCACAAGGTCCCCTACGTCCACGTCCTCGTGAACAACGCCTACCTGGGTCTGATCCGTCAGGCGCAGGGTGGTCTGGGGATCAACTTCGAGGTCAACCTCGAGTTCGAGAACATCAACACCCCGGAGATCGGCGTCTACGGCGTCGACCACGTCAAGGTCGCCGAGGGCCTGGGCGTCAAGGCGATCCGCGTCACCGACCCGGACAAGCTGGGCGAGGCCTTCGAGGAGGCCAAGAAGCTGGCGCAGGAGTTCCAGGTCCCGGTCGTCGTCGAGGCCATCCTGGAGCGCATCACCAACATCGCGATGAGCAAGACGGTCGACATGAGCGACGTCACCGAGTTCGAAGAGCTCGCGACCGAGCCGGGCCACGCCCCGACCGCCATCAAGTCCCTCCAGGTCTGATCCCCGGGATCCGACCCGAAGGACTGAACACGCCACGGCGGCCCCGGCGGGCCCCCTGAGCACCGGACGGCCCCCGTCCCTCCCCCTGGGAGGAGCGGGGGCCGTTCCGCTTTCCCGGGGCCCGGTGCCCTTCTTCTCCCTTCTCCTACGCCGCTGCGGGCGCTCTGCGCCGGGCCACCAGGGCGGCGGACACGGTGACGGTCGCCGACAGCGCGGCCAGGACCGTGATCGCGGTGCCCGGGCCGGCGTACTGGGCCAGGCCGCCGGCGGCCGCGGCGCCGATCCCCTGCCAGGTCATCCGGCCGGCCGACTCGACGCCCTGCACCTGCCCGCGGACGCCCTCGGGGGTCAGCGCGAGCAGCTGCTCCTGCAGCGGGAGGGTCGCGGCGAACCCGGTGGCGGACACGAACACCGCCACCGTGAGCACCGGCAGCGGCGGGTGCAGGGCGAACAGCAGGCACGGCAGGGCGAGCAGCAGCCGGAGGGCGAGGACACAGCGCCGCCGCCGCTCGGCGGTGAGCAGCCGTCCCATGGTGAGGTCCCCGAGGAGCATTCCGGCGGACCCGGCGGCCAGGAGGGTGCCGGCGTGCCCGGGGGAGTAGGGGAGGAAGAGGGCCTCACAGCCGACGACCAGGCCGCCCGGCACCCACAGGTTCACCAGCAGGACGCGGCGGCCGGGGTGGGCGAAGAGCTCCCTGTTGGCCCGCAGGGTCTGCCGCAGCCCGGGGCGGCGGGCCGGCCGGATCGAGCGCTCCCGCACGCCGGCCGCCACGACGGCGAGTCCGAGTGCGGTCAGGGCCGCGGACAGGGCGAAGACCTGCTCAGGGCCCGTACGGCGCAGCAGCGCGGCGCCCGCGGCGAACCCGAGCACCGCCGTGGCGCCCGAGGTGACGTTCATCAGCGAGCGGGCCGCCACGTACGCGGAGGCGGGGACGGCTTCGGTGAGCAGCCCCATCCGGGTGCCGGTCGCCAGGGACTGGAAGAAGCCCAGGAGCAGCAGCAGGGCGAACCTGGCGGTCAGCGGCAGCCCGGGGACGGCCTGGGCGGTGACACCGGCCAGGGAGAGGCCCTGGAGCGCGAGGAGGGTGCGGCGGGGACGCTTCCCGTCGGCCACCGACATCAGGGTCAGGGCGCCGAGCACGGTCGCGAAGGTGGCGCCGTACATGCTCACGGCGGTCAGGAACGGGGAGCGGGTCTGGCGGCTGACGAGGGTGCCGAGTGCGAAGCCGGACAGGGTGCCGGCGGCCACCGTCAGCGTGAAGCTCACGTAGAGGCCGGTGAACTCCCTGTTGCGGAGCAAGGACCGGTACGAGGCACGGGAGCGGGTGTCGGCGGGGTCATGGGTACAGGAGGGCATGAAAAAAGCCTCCGGACGGCCGCGGTGAGGCGGGTCCGAAGGCTGACGGGCGGACGCATTCTAGGCACACGCACCACGGAGCGGGCAACACCGTGAAGTGCCGGAGGAAGCACAGAAAAGGAAGCACAGAAAAAAGCGCCGAGTCACGGGACCGTCCGTGACTCGGCGCTGGCTCGGGAGGTGTTGCCGCCCGACGGGGCGAGGCTGGCGCGACAGGACGTTCGCTCCGCCGGGCGGGGTACGTGTTCCCGTGCTCCTGCAAAGGGGCTTCTGTGCGTGGCCCCTGTACAGGAGGACAGGACGTTCGACTGGGACCGCGGTGGTGCCGACAGGACACCTTGGCTTCGTCTCCCTCAGGTCAAGAGACGGGCCGCTGGGCCTTTACCACCGCACTGGCTCGACACCACCGCGGTCCTCGTCATCCCATTGCCGTGAACCACCCCTCATCCGGGTCCGCGGCAGCGGGTGACACCCGGGGCCCGACCTCCCGTCGGGCCCCCGGTGCGTTCAAGAGGCTCAGGCGTCGCGCAGGGCGCGGACGGCCTCCTCGACGCGCTTGCCGTAGTCGGCGTCGGCGGCGTGGAAGTGAGCCAGGTTCTTCTCGATGACGTCCTCGCGGGAGACCTGCGAGAGACCGCCGGCGATGTTCGCCACCAGACGCTCCTTCTCGGCCTCCGACATCAGGCGGTAGAGCTCACCGGCCTGGAAGAAGTCGTCGTCCTTGGTGTGCGCCGGGGCGGCGTGGGTGCCCGTGTAGCCGGAGACGGCCTTCGGGGCGCCGAGGGCGACACCGGTCTCGGCCGGACCCTGGTACGAGTTGGGCTCGTAGTTCTTGTCCGTGCGCGAGCCGTTGCGGAGCGCCATGGCGCCGTCGCGGCCGTAGTTCTGCGCGGTGGTGGCCTTCGGGGCGTTGACCGGCAGCAGGGTGTGGTTCACACCGAGGCGGTAGCGCTGGGCGTCGGCGTACGCGAACAGGCGGCCCTGGAGCATCTTGTCCGGAGAGGCGGTGATGCCCGGGACGAAGTTGTTCGGGGAGAAGGCGGACTGCTCGACCTCGGCGAAGACGTTGTCCGGGTTGCGGTCGAGGACCAGGCGGCCCACGCGCTGCAGCGGGTAGTCGGCGTGCGGCCACACCTTGGTGAGGTCGAACGGGTTGAAGCGGTAGTCCGCGGCCTCGGCGGCCGGCATGACCTGGACGTACAGGGTCCAGCTCGGGTTCACACCGCGCTCGATGGCCTGCAGCAGGTCGGTCTGGTGCGAGTTCGCGTCCTTGCCGACGATCTCGGCGGCCTGCTCGCCGGAGAGGGAGCGGATGCCCTGGTTCGTCTTGAAGTGGTACTTGACGAAGAAGGACTCGCCCTCGGCGTTGGTCCACTGGTAGGTGTGGGAGCCGTAGCCGTTCATGTGGCGGTAGGAGGCCGGGATGCCGCGGTCACCCATCAGCCAGGTGATCTGGTGCGTCGCCTCGGGGGCGTGCGCCCAGAAGTCCCAGACGTTGTCCGGCTCCTGCTTGCCCGTGAACGGGTCGCGCTTCTGGGAGTGGATGAAGTCGGGGAACTTGATCGGGTCCTTGATGAAGAACACCGGGGTGTTGTTGCCGACGAGGTCGTAGTTGCCGTCCTCGGTGTAGAACTTCAGCGCGAATCCGCGCGGGTCGCGGACGGCGTCCGCGCCACCGAGGGAGTCGGCCACGGTGGAGAACCGCAGGAAGGTCTCGGTCTTCTTGCCGACCTCGGAGAGGAACTTGGCGGACGTCCACTGAGTGACGTCGTCGGTCACCTCGAAGTAGCCGTAGGCGGCGGAACCGCGGGCGTGGACGACACGCTCCGGGATGCGCTCACGGTTGAAGCGGGCCAGCTTCTCCAGGAGCTGCTGGTCCTGGATCAGGAGCGGGCCACCGACGCCGGCGGTGGCGGAGTTCTGGTTGTCGGCGACCGGAGCGCCTGACTCGGTCGTAAGCACGCGCTTCGACATGGTGACCTTCCGTGCGGGTAACTACTGACGGAAAGCCTTTTCCGCCATGCGGAGGAGCCTAGTTTCGGCTCGAACTCGACGTCAACAGTTTGTTGAAGAAAGATGAAGAGATGAGGTGATCCGGACGGTGCCGACGCCTGGGCGCGACAGGACAGGTGTCAGCGCCGGCACCATCCGGAAACTCAAGTCCCCTTACGGGGAGGGGTGGCGGGCCCACAGGGCCCGCTCAGGCCGTGCGGACGCTCAGATCTGGGCGCCGGAGAGGCGCTCGACGGCGCGCAGCAGGGCCGAGTGGTCCAGGCCGCCGTCACCCTGGGCGCGCAGCGAGGCGACCAGCTGGGCGACGACCGCGCCGACCGGGAGGGCCGCACCGACGTTGCGGGCGGCGTCGGTGACGATGCCCATGTCCTTGTGGTGCAGGTCGATCCGGAAACCGGGCTTGAAGTCGCGGTTCAGGAAGTTGTCCTTCTTGCGGGTCAGGACCGTGGAGCCGGCCAGACCGCCGTTGAGGACGTCCAGGGCGGCCTCGAGGTTCACGCCGGACTTCTCGAGGAAGACGACGGCCTCGGCGCACGCCTGGATGTTGACGGCGACGATGAGCTGGTTGGCGGCCTTGACCGTCTGGCCGGAGCCGTGCGGGCCACAGAGGACGATGACCTTGCCCAGCGCCTCGAGGATCGGGAGGGCCGCGTCGAAGTCGGCCTGCTCGCCACCCACCATGATGGAGAGGACGGCCTCGATGGCGCCGGCCTCGCCGCCGGACACCGGGGCGTCGATGACGCGGATGCCCTTCTCGGCGGCGTTCTTGGCCAGGTCGACCGAGGTCTGGGGGGTGATCGACGACATGTCGATGATGAGCGCGCCGGACTTGGCGTTCTCCAGGATGCCGGCGGGGCCGTAGTTGATGGCCTCGACCTGCGGGGAGGCGGGCACCATCGTGATGATGACGTCGGCGTCGGCGACGGCCTCGGCGATCGAGCCGGCCGCGGTGCCGCCGGCGGCGGCCAGGCGCTCCAGCTTGTCCTGCTCCAGGGTGAAGCCGGTGACCGAGTAACCGGCCTTCAGGAGGTTCTCGGACATGGGGGAGCCCATGATGCCGAGGCCGATCCACGCGATCTTGGGGAGGTTGCTCATGATGAGGTCCTTCTTATTGATGCTTGGTACGAAAAGTGCGACGGGTGCCTGGGCGTTCGCCCGGACTTCGTCCTCTTACTTGGCGGCGCGGGCCTCGGCCGGCAGCCAGTCGAAGGAGGCAGCGGCGTCGGCGGCCTTGTACTCCAGGCCGACGTAGCCCTGGTATCCGGCCTTCTTGAGCTGGTCGAGGAGGTCCTCGAGGGGCAGCTCACCCGTGCCCGGGGCACCCCGGCCCGGCTTGTCCGCGATCTGGACGTGGCCGGTCTTGGCGGCGTACTTTTCGATGACCTCGGAGAGGTCCTCATCGTTCATCGCCAGGTGGTACAGGTCGAGCAGGAACTTGGCGTTCCCCAGACCGGTCGCCTCGTTCACCTTGTCCACGACCTCGATCGCGGACGGGGCGCTCACCAGCGGGTAGAGCGGCGACTCGGGCTTGTTCAGCGTCTCGATCAGCAGGATCGCGCCGATGCGGTCCGCGGCGCGGGCCGCGATGACCAGGTTCTCCAGGGCGAGCTCGTCCTGGACAGCCGGGTCCACACCCTCGACGCGGTTGCCGTAGAGGGCGTTCAGCGCCTTGCAGCCCACCGAGGCGGCGAAGTCCGCGGCGACCTCGATGTTGGCGCGGAAGCGGTCCGACTCCTCACCGGGCACCGAGACCGCACCGCGGTCCGGGCCGGGGAGCTGGCCGGCGTAGAAGTTCAGGCCCACCAGCTGCGTGCCGGCGTCCTCAAGAGCCTTCTTGAGGGCGTCGAGCTCGTCCTGAGCGGGGGTGGGGGTCTCGATCCAGGGCCACCACAGCTCGACCGCGGTGAAGCCCGCCGCGGCAGCGGCCGCGGGGCGCTCCAGGAGCGGGAGTTCCGTGTAGAGGATCGAAAGGTTCACATCGAAGCGCTGGTCCGTGTATCCCATGAGGGGTATGCGCTCCTTCCGTATTGCGGAAGTTACTTTCTGCTTGATGGAAGGTTGCTAGTGAAGCGCCCGACTTGTCAAGTGGAGGCTCCCGCGAATTCCGTACGTCGGGGTAGCTTGACGGGGTGCGATTGAGAGTGGAGTTCACGACCGAGCCCTTCGACCTCGACGAGGCGCCCGCCCATGCGGTGGCCGCCCGCGAGGTCCTGCAGAAGGCACAGCTGGACACGGTGGACGTCGGGCCCTTCGGCAACACTGCCGAGGGCGAGTCGGACGCCCTGCTGGACGCGGTGTCGGCGCTGCTGCGCGACTCCCTGCGGGCGGGGGCCACCCGGGTCTCGATGCAGGTCAGCGTGATCCCGGGAGCCGGCGTGATCCCGGAGGACGGCGCATGACCGAGCCCCGCGACCACCCCTTCGTCGCCGCCGTGAAGCCGCTCGTCGACGCGATGGGCGGCGAGCTGATGGACCCCTCCCAGGCCCAGCCCGACGACGTGGTCCTGACCTGGGAGGGCGAGGACCTGCTGGCCGTACGGCTGCCGCAGCTCTCGGACTCGCTGGAGCACATCCTGGCTGCACTGGAGCGCCGGCACGGGATGCCGCTGGCCCAGCTGGACCGCAAGTCCAAGCAGGACGTCGTGCGCATACTGGAGGCGCGCGGCGCCTTCTCCGTGCGGCACGGGGTGGAGACCGTGGCCGGAGCCCTCGGTGTGAGCCGGTTCACGGTCTACAACTACTTGAACCGGGAGAACCCCAACAGGAACACCCGCGGGTGACCCCAAAGTCACTCACATTTCACCTAGAGTGACGAGCCGCCGCCCGATTCAACCGGGCGGCGGCTTTTGTGTACGGGAAGTTTCAACAAAGTGTTGACGTCCTGTTGTCGAAGGGCGTTAGCTACTCCCAGCCCGTCAATGCAACAAGGCCAGTGACACGGCCACGGAGGCTTCCCGTGACTTCGAGCACGACCCCGGGTATCACCCGGTTCAACACCTTGGACGACGCAGCGGCCACGGCCGAGCTGCACGAGGTGTGCGCCAGTTCGGCATGGGGCGGCAAGATGCTCGCCCAGCGCCCGTACGCCAACACCGAATCCCTGTTCGCCGCGAGCGACGCCGCCATGGCCGAGCTGACCACCGCGGACCTGGAGGAGGCGATGGCGGGCCACCCGCCGATCGGCCGGCCGAAGCCGGGTGACCCGACCTCCGCGCGTGAGCAGCGCGGCATGGCCGGCGCCTCCGAGGAGCTCAAGGCCGAGCTGCTCGAGCTGAACCTCGCCTACCAGGAGAAGTTCGGCCACGTCTTCCTGATCTGTGCCACCGGCGCCACCGGTGAGCAGATGCGGGACGCGGTCAAGGTCCGGATCGAGAACACCGACGAGGTCGAGCGGGAGATCGCCCGCGGGGAACTCGTCAAGATCAACCGGATCCGTCTGACCCGACTCGCAGAAGGAGAGTGACAAGCAGATGAGCACCGACACCACCGCCTCGGTGTCCACCCACATCCTGGACACCAGCATCGGCCGCCCCGCCGAGGGCGTCGCCATCACCCTGTCGGCCCGGAGTGGCTTCGACGCGGAGTGGGCGGCCCTGGGTGGCTCCGCCACCGATGCGGACGGGCGCTGCAAGGACCTGCCGGCACTGCCGGAGGGCACCACCCACGTGCGTCTCGACTTCGAGACCGAGACGTACTTTTCCAAGAAGCAAGCCGAGGCGCAGCAGGACGCCCCCCGCGTAAGGGACAGCGGTTCGTTCTTCCCCGAGGTGACCATCACGTTTGCGGTCAACCCCGGTGAGCACTACCACGTACCGCTGCTGCTCAACCCGTTCGGCTACTCCGTTTACCGAGGGAGCTAGCAGACATGACCACGATTCTCGGGCAGAACCAGTACGGCAAAGCTGAGAACCGCGTCGTCAAGATCACGCGGGACGGCGACACCCACCACATCAAGGACCTGAACGTCTCGATCGCCCTCTCCGGCGACATGGAGGACGTTCACCTGTCCGGCTCGAACGCCAACTGCCTGCCGACCGACACCACCAAGAACACGGTGTACGCGTTCGCCAAGGAGTACGGCATCGAGTCCGCCGAGCAGTTCGGCATCCACCTGGCCCGCTGGTTCGTCAACAGCCAGGAGGCGATCCACCGCGCGCGCATCCGGATCGAGGAGTACTCCTGGGACCGGATCGCCACCTCGGACGCCAACTCCAAGTTCATCGGCTCCGACGAGGTGAAGCACTCCTTCGTCCGCAAGGGCCAGGAGACCCGCGTCACCCAGATCACGTACGACGGCAAGAACTGGGAGGTCATCTCCGGCCTCAAGGACCTGGTCGTCATGAACTCCACCAACTCGGAGTTCTGGGGCTACGTGAAGGACAAGTACACGACCCTGCAGGAGGCGTACGACCGCATCCTGGCCACCCAGGTGTCGGGTCGCTGGCGCTTCAACTGGTCGGACGACGAGCAGCGCATGCCGAACTGGGACAAGTCCTACGAGTCCGCCAAGAAGCACATGCTCGAGGCGTTCGCGGAGACCTACTCCCTGTCGCTGCAGCAGACCCTGTTCCAGATGGGTTCGCGCATCATCAACCACCGTTCGGAGATCGACGAGGTCCGCTTCTCGCTCCCGAACAAGCACCACTTCCTGGTCGACCTTGAGCCGTTCGGCCTCAAGAACGACAATGAGGTGTACTTCGCCGCCGACCGTCCGTACGGTCTGATCGAGGCCACCATCCTCCGTGACGGCGCCGAGGCGCGCATCCCGGTGGACATGACCAACCTCTAAACACCGGTAGAGGAAGGTCCCGCCGCGTCCCGGGGCTCCGCAGTGGCCCCGGGGCGGGGTATCCCCCACCCAGACTTCCTGTATTCGGCACCCGGCGTATCACACGGGGCGACAGTACTGTCAGCTGTCAAGGCCCCCGGCTCCGGTACTCAAATTCCTGGGCCCTGCCGTGCCCGCACCGCCACTGAAAGCACGAGGAAGCCCCCATGGCTGCATCGGCAAACACTGACAGCACGGTCGCAACTCCTGACGGCTCGGTCGAGCGCATCGTCATCGAGAACTGCGCAATCGCGACCGTCGACGCCCACGACACCGAGTACGCCTCGGGCCACGTCGTGATCGCCGGCAACAAGATCGAGGCCATCGGTGCGGGCAGCGCCCCCGAGAACCTCAAGAACGTGGTCCGCCGCATCGACGGAACCGGGCACCTCGTGACTCCCGGTCTGGTCAACACGCACCACCACTTCTACCAGTGGATCACGCGTGGCCTCGCCACCGACCACAACCTCTTCAACTGGCTCGTCGCCCTGTACCCGACCTGGGCGCGCATCGACGAGCAGATGGCCTACTCGGCCGCGCAGGGTTCGCTGGCCGCGATGGCCCGCGGCGGTGTCACCACCGCGATGGACCACCACTACGTCTTCCCCAAGGGCGCAGGCGACCTCTCCGGCGCGATCATCCGCGCCGCCTCCGAGATGGGCGTCCGCTTCACCCTGGCCCGCGGCTCCATGGACCGCAGCGAGAAGGACGGCGGCCTGCCGCCGGACCACGCCGTCGAGACCCTAGAGGGTGCGCTGGCCGACACCGAGGCGACGGTCAGGAAGTTCCACGACGCCTCCTTCGACTCGATGACCCAGGTCGCGGTCGCCCCCTGCTCCCCCTTCTCGGTCTCCACCGAGCTGCTGAAGCAGGGCGCCGAGCTGGCCCGCCGCCTCGGTGTGCGCATGCACACGCACGGCAGCGAGACCGTCGAGGAAGAGAAGTTCTGCCACGAGCTCTTCGGCATGGGCCCGACCGACTACTTCGAGTCGACCGGCTGGCTCGGCGAGGACGTGTGGATGGCGCACAGCGTCCACATGAACGACTCCGACATCGCCGCCTTCGCCCGTACGAAGACCGGTGTCGCGCACTGCCCGTCCTCCAACGCCCGTCTGGCCGCCGGCATCGCCCGTGTCCCGGACATGCTGGCCGCCGGCGTCCCGGTCGGCCTCGGTGTGGACGGCACCGCCTCCAACGAGTCCGGCGAGCTGCACACCGAGCTGCGCAACGCGCTCCTGATCAACCGCCTGAACCCGGTGCACCGCGAGGCGGCGCTCAACGCGCGCCAGTCCCTGCGCCTGGGCACGTACGGCGGCGCCCAGGTCCTGGGCCGCGCCGACAACATCGGCTCGCTCGAGGTCGGCAAGCTCGCCGACCTCGTGCTCTGGAACCTCAGTACCTTCCTGCACTCCTCGATCGCCGACCCGGTCACCGCGCTGGTGTTCGGCGCGGCGGCCCCGGTGACGGCTTCGTTCGTCAACGGCAAGCAGATCGTGGAGAACAACCGCCTGATCACCGCAGACGAGGACGCGATCGCCGTGTCCACCCGCGAAGAGGCCCAGCGCCTCGCGCGGATCGCCGCGCAGGGCTGATCTCAGGAATCCGGCCGGGGGGGACGGCCCCCGGCCGGTGGCCCTGGACCCGAGCGGGGTCCGGGGCAGCCGTTCCCCGGTTCGCGCCGCAGTTCTCCACTGCGGCGCGAACCGGGGGCGGTGAAATCGTGTGGTGGATCCTTCGCCTTCGGCGTGTGGCATGCCTCTGACAACCCATGGAAATCACCCGTCCAGGCCAACCCGGCGAAATCAACCGAACGGACCAAACAGAACAAGTTGCCTTGGGCGACTGCCCTCTCACTCCCGAGCCGTACCTGTACCTGCATCACCTCCCTGACACCCGCGTCATCTGCCGACGTGTTAACCGACCGGAGGAAGTCCCCCGTGGCCGCACAACCCAGGTTCCGCAAGCAAGCCACCGAAATACCGGCGGAGACGCATCCGGTCGACGAGACCCTGCCGCCGCTGAAGATGTTCACCAGCGGTCTCCAGCACGTCGCCGCCATGTACGCGGGCGTCGTCGCACCGCCCATGATCGTCGGCCCGGCGCTTGGCCTCTCCGCCAAGGAGACCGCCTTCCTGATGGGCGCCTCCCTCTTCACCGCCGGACTCGCCACCCTCCTCCAGACCCTCGGGTTCTGGCGGATCGGAGCCAGGCTCCCCTTCGTCAACGGCGTCTCCTTCGCCGGCGTGACCCCGATGATCGCCATCGGCAAGGGGGAGGGCGACAACGCCATCCCCGTCATCTTCGGCGCGATCATCGTCGCCGGCCTCCTCGGCTTCCTCGCCGCCCCCTACTTCGGGAAGCTCGTCCGCTTCTTCCCGCCCGTGGTCACCGGTACGGTCATCCTGCTGATCGGCGTCTCGCTGCTCCCGGTGGCCTTCCGATGGGCCCAGGGCGGCAACGCCCAGGCCGCCGATTACGGCTCCGTGAAGAACATCGGGATGGCGGCGCTGACCCTGGCCATCGTGCTGCTGATGCGCAGGTTCCTGCGCGGATTCCTGCAGCAGATCGCGATCCTGCTCGGCCTGGTCGCCGGAACACTGATCGCGCTGCCGCTGGGCATGACGAACTTCGACGCGCTCCGGGACGCCGACCTGGTCGGCTTCCCGACGCCGTTCCACTTCGGCGCCCCGCAGTTCCAGGTCGCCGCGATCATCTCCATGTGCATCGTCATGCTCGTCTGCATGACCGAGTCCACCGCGGACATCCTCGCCCTCGGCCGGATCGTGGGCCGACCCGCGGACGAGAAGACCATCGAGGGCGGCCTGCGCGCCGATGCGCTCGGCAGCGTGCTCAGCCCCGTCTTCAACGGCTTCATGTGCAGCGCTTTCGCGCAGAACATCGGCCTGGTGGCGATGACCAAGGTGCGCAGCCGGTTCGTGGTCGCGGCCGGCGGCGGCATCCTGATCCTGCTGGGTCTGTGTCCGGTCGCCGCGTCGGTGATCGCCCTGGTCCCGCTGCCGGTGCTGGGCGGCGCGGGCATCGTCCTCTTCGGCTCGGTCGCGGCCAGCGGCATCCAGACCCTGGCGGCCGCCGCGATGGAGAAGGGCGAGAACGCCCTGATCGTGGCCGCCTCGGTGGGCATCGGCCTGATCCCGATCGCCGCGCCCGACTTCTACCACGCCTTCCCCGAGGACCTGCTGGTCGTACTCGACTCGGGCATCAGCACCGGCTGCGTGGTGGCCATCCTGCTCAACCTGGCGTTCAACCACATGGGGAGCGGGAGCGACAGCCGCAGGGGTGCTGGTGCTGGTGCTGGTGCTGCTGACGGTGCCGGTGACGGCGGAGCCGTCGTCACGCCTGAGACCGTGGCGGTGCATTGAGTTTGTGCGTGCATTGAGCTTGCGTGCGCGTGCGCACGCGCATGGACACGCAAGCGCGTGCATGCGCAGGCTTGCGTAGAGGCCATACGGCGGTACGTACGTCACCCACTGCGGGCGTGACGTGCGTGCCGCCGTATCCGTGTTCGGGGCAGCGACCGGACTCCGTCGGGACGGGATCATCGGGCCTGGCGGGGTGTGGGTGTGCAGTGGCTCCGCCTGGGCGGAATCGCGGGGGTGCCCGGGGGCTGCCCGTCAGTCCTCACTGTCCTTCCGTGCCGGCCGTCGGCGTCAAGGGCGCTCCTTCGTCGCGTCGGCAAGCCGATGGCCCGTTGGGCCACCCTTGACCCCGACGACCGTCACGGAACGACAAGGACTGTC
>NZ_JBFBGR010000034.1:0-90814 GCF_040684755.1 Streptomyces sp. NPDC089799
GCAGGTCACCGCACATTCCTACAGATTGGAACGCGTTCGGTCGGCATATGCACTCAAACATGCACGATCGCGCACTGCAGCCCCAAGAACCCCATGGGAACTAGGGCGTTGACGTCATAGGGTGCGCACAGCACGCACAGCGATCAGGTAGACGTTGCAGCAGTAATCACCCGGAGCCGGCGGAGGCAGTGGTCTCCCCGTCCGGGGGCAGGCACCGGAGGGACTCTCGTGGCACCAGCAGGACCGCACCACACCTTCACCGCCCGCGGCGCACTCGCCGTCCTGGCCGGTACCGCCCTCGCCGTCACGGCACTCACCGGATGCAGCAGCGACCCCGCGCCCAAAGCCGCGCCGTCCCCCAGTGCCACGCCGTCGCCGAGTTCTTCCGTCGACCCGCAAGCAGCGGAGAAGGCATCCGTTATCGCTACCTACCAAGCCTTTTGGGAGGCGCAGCGAAAGGTGTTCGGCTCGGGGTCCATGGAGGGAACGGGCCTGGAGAAGGTGGCCACGGACAAGGCGTACTCGAAAGCCGAGACGACTCGGAAGTACTACGTCCAGAACGGCACCATCATGAAGGGCGAGCCAGCATTGTCTCCGAAGGTGTCGGCCATCGACATGGCGGCACAACCGCCAGCCGCCACAATCACGGACTGCGTGGACACGACCAACTACGTGCAGGTCTACAAGGACTCGGGGAAACCGGTCGAGACCCTGGACGCCAACCGCCGTCACATCATCACCTCCCGCATGCTTAAGATCGGCGGCGCCTGGCAGGTCCGCGACGCTGAAGTTGACCGGGACCGCACATGCTGACCCGAAGTAGACCGCTGCTTGCATTCCTGCTCGCAGCGTCGGCGGTCTGTCTGCCTGCCAGTGCTGTCTCTGCCTCAGGGCCCGGCACAGAATGCCCTCCGTTTGTAGTCGACTGCGACATCCACTCTGGCGGTCAGAAGCCGGGGAAGCCGGGCAAGAAGCCGGGTGACGACGGCAAGGGCGGCGGAGGGGGCGGGAAGGGCGGAGGGGGCGGTGGCGGTTCCAGGAAGTGCCACGCCCGCGACGGCTCCGGCGGCACGTTCGAGGTGCCGTGCTACCAGAAGGAGGGCTGGTGGTTCGATGAAAGCACCTCCTGCTACTGGAAGCTGTGGGAGCCTCAGCCACCCGCCGGTGACCCTGCATGGGAGGGCCACGAGCCGGGGGACGGGGCGGTCTACAACAGTGAGTGCCCCGGCCAGCCGCTGCTCGGTGGATTCGAGTGGCGGCAGAACCCGCCGCCGGGGTTCGGGGGCGGCCCGGACCTGGAAGCGCTCGCCAAGGAAGCCATGAGCAAGATGCGGCTGCTGGGTGCGGACATCGGTTCCGCACCGCAGCAGGGCGGCACGGGGACGGTCGGTGTGCCGGTGTGGGTGTGGAACCGGCCCAGCCCCCGGACCACCGGGCCAACATCGGCCAGCGCAACAGCGCTCGGGGTGACCGTGACCGCCACCGCGACGGTCCAGAAGGTCGTGTGGAGCTTCGGCAACGGGACCACCGTGACGTGTGCGTTCCCCGGCACTCCGTACACGGCCGCGTTCGGGCTGAATGCGCCGCAGGCTTCGGCCGGTCAGTGCGGCTTCCCCGGCTACGCCCGGCCCGGACAGTACACGGTCACCGCGACCACGACGTGGGACGTGCACTGGGCCGGCGGGGGCGCCCAAGGCGATCTGACCGCCACCCGCACATCCGAGATCCCTGTGCGTGTCGGTGAGCTGCAGGTCGTCGGCCAGTAGCGCCACACATCCGGGGTCGGGCCACAGGACGACCCACACCAGCGCGCGGTCACCGGCGGCCGCACACCCTTTTCCTCGCGTTTCCCCTTGGAGGCACTGCGCGTGAGCACCACTACTCCTTCCCTGCCGGGACAGGCGTCCGTCCCGCCGCCCGCCACTGCGGCGGCGGGGCCGGCGGCCGCGCCGCGGGTTCTGCGGCAGCGGCGCCGACGGCCGGGCCTGATCGCTCTCTCCGTCGCCCTGATCGCCGCCGGAGGGCTGTCCGGGGCGCTGTTGTTCACAGCGTCGGGGCAGCGGACGGCTGTGCTGGTGGTGGCGCATGACGTGCCGGTCGGAGCCGCCATCACCGCTGCCGACCTCGCCCCCGCATCAATGGCGCTGGACCCGGCGGTAAAGACGGTCCCGGTGTCGAGGAAGTCGGACCTGGTCGGACAACGGGCCGCAGTGGCCCTGAAGGCCGGCGCCCTTCTCGCGCCGGCCCAGGTCACCGACGCCTCACTCATCAAGCCGGGTGAGCAGCTGGTGGGTGTTGCGTTGAAGCCGTCGCAGCTTCCTGCGAGCCGGCTGGCCCCGGGGCAGAAGGTGCTGATCGTCTCGACACCGGACCCGAACACGCCGGCGGCCGGGCAGGGGAAGCAGGGCGAGCCGTCTGCGTCTCCGAAGACCCTGGCGGCCACGGTGGTTGCGGTGGGGCAGCCTGCGCCGGCGACCGGGGTTGTGGTGGTGGATGTGGCGGTGCCGGCAAGCGACGGCCCGGCGCTGGCCGCCCGTGCTGCCACCGGTGCGGTGGCGCTGATCCTCGCCGCGCGGGAGGGTTGAGATGACCGTCGTGGCGATCGCGGGCGGGCTGGGCGCGCCGGGGGCGACCACAGCGGCCATGGCGCTGCTGATGACGTGGCCGCTGCCCGAAGGACGCCGGGTGGTGCTCGCCGAGGCAGACCCGGACGGCGGGGCGATCCTTCCGGGTGCCCTGCAGGGCACTCTGGGGAACAGCCACGGGCTGCGGCACCTCGCCGTCGCTGGGCGTCAGGGGCAGTTGGGTGAGGCGTTCTGGCGGCAGCTGGTGGACGTCACCGACGCTGGCACGAGGGACAGGCTGGTCCTGCCCGGCCTGTATGACCCGGCCCATGCCTCGGCGATGGAGCCGGTGTGGAAGCCGCTCGCCAGCATGTTCGCCGGGATCGAGGAGCATGGGCACGACGTCCTGGTGGACCTCGGGCGCCGCGGCGCCGTCGGCGCCTCCGCCGTGCTCGCGCAGCGCGCCGATGCGGTGGTGCTGGTCGCCCGCAACACCCTGCGCGGACTGCAGAGCGCCCAGGTACGTCTGAACGCACTGAAGGAAGTAGTGGGCGGCGGCGCCGAGGTCGGCGTGCTCCTGGTCGACGAGGGCCCCTACTCCCGGGAGGAGGTCCGCAAACGGCTGGAGGTGCCGGTGACGGCGGTCCTGCCGTGGCGGCCGAAGGAGGCCAGGGTTCTGTCCGACGGGGCGGAGCCGCCGCGCCGGTTCGAGTCGGGCGAGCTGATGCGGGCGGCACGCTCGGCCGCGGTGCGCGTGCAGGAGCTGGTGGCGATCCGCCGCTCCCGCCTTGCCCCGCCCGGCGCCCGCCCGGTGGGGGTGTAGCCGATGCGCGCCACTCCTCTGCACCACCAGCCGGGCGTACCCGACACCTCCGTGCATGCCCGCCTGGCCGTCACCCGCCCTGGCGGGGTGCCGCAGGTTTCAGCGTCGGCCGATCCCCGGCACGCGCTGCCCGTACCGGCCCCCACACCGTCGGGCGGTCCGCTGGTCGACTACGCCGCCGTGCGCCTGATCAAGAAAGAGGTCGGCGAGCGCCTCACCGAACTGCTGCGTGCCCGGCCGGGGATGGACGCGGCCGCGCAGGAGCAGCAGGGCCGGCACCTCATCAACCAGCAGGTGGCCATCTGGTCCGACGCCGAGGCCGTCAAGCGGGGGGCTGCGACGTCGGCCGCGGAGGACGCGGCGATCGCGCAGGCTGTGTTCGATCTGCAGTTCCGGGCCGGGCGCCTGCAGCAGCACCTGGACAACCCGGCGGTGGAGAACATCTTCATCAACACCCACACGGATGTGTGGCTGGACTTCACCGACGGGCGCCGGGTGCGGGTCGCACCAGTGGCCGACTCCGACGAGGAGCTGCGGGAGCTGCTGCGGGATCTGGCCCGGCGGACCACCGGACAGAACGAGCGGAGCCTGTCCACGGCGGACCCGTTCCTGGCCTTGCGCCTGTCTGACGGCTCCCGCCTGCAGGCCGTCATCGACGTCACTCCCGGCACGTACGTGACGATCCGCCGGCACACCATGCGACACGCGGACCTGACCGAGCTGGTCGGCCGCGGCATGCTCGACTCCACTCTGGAGGCGTTCCTGCGGGCGTGCGTGCGCGCGGAGAAGAACGTGATGATCGTCGGCGGACAGGCCGCGGGAAAGACCACGCTCCTGCGGGCGCTGCTGCGTGAGATCGACCCGGACGAGCGGTTCGCAACTTTGGAGACCGAGTACGAGCTGTTCGCCCACGAGAACGGCCACCACCGGCAGGTCGTGCCGATGGAGGCCCGGGAGTCCAACGGCGAAATGGTCGGCGGTCAGGCGGCCGGTGAGATCACGCTCATGGACCTGATGTACCGAGCCCTGCGCATGACGCTGACGCGGATTGTGGTCGGTGAGGTCCGCGGGCCGGAGATCGTGGCGATGCTGCAGGCGATGACGAACGGTGCGGGTGGCAACCTGTGCACCCTGCACGCCATCCACCCCAGCGTCGTGTTCGACCGGATCGCCGAGCTGTACCTGCTGGCCCAGGCGAACATGTCGGAGTCCCTGGCGTACCGGCAGGCGGCGAACGGGCTGCACTTCATCGTGTTCGTGTCCTCCGTGGACGAGACGAAGATCGGCGGGCACCGGCACCGGTTCATCTCCCACGTCCTCGAGGTGACCGGCATCGGCGAAGGCGGACGGCCCGAGACGAACACGATCTTCGGGCCCAAGCCGGAGTGGTCTGAGCCGCGGGCGGTGCCGCTGATGAACCCGCGCTGTATCAACGACCTGCGCCGGGCGGGGTTTGATGCCTCGCTGCTCGGTGAGGCGAGCGGAGCGTGGACGGCGCCGCTGCCGCTGCTGGTGACGGAGGCCGCCCTGTGACGACGCTGCTGTTGTGGGTGCTGTGTGGACTGGCGGTCTCCGCTGGCCTGGTCGGCGTGGTGGCCGGGATCGTGGGCACCACGGCGCCCGCGGGGCCGTCGCTGGCCGCGCGCCTGCGCGCCGGGCGGCAGGCGGCCGGCCGTGACGCTGCGATGAAGCGCCGCACCCGGCTGACCGCCGGAGCTCTGGGCGGCATCGTGTTGTGGCTCGTAACCGGGGTGTTCGTCGGCGGGGCCCTGGTGTTTCTGGCGGTGGTGGGAGTGCCGTGGCTGCTGGCGCCGACGAAGTCGGCGGCCGCCCGGATCGGGAAGCTGGAGGCCCTCGGCGACTGGACCCAGCGGCTTGCCTCCACCCTGCGGCTGGGCCGCGGCCTGGACGAAGCCCTGCAGATCTCCCGCAAGGGCTGCCCCGAGGACATCGCCGACGAGGTCGGCGACCTGGTCGACCGCCTCCAAGTCGGGTGGCGGCCCACCGACGCCCTGCGCCGGTTCGGCGACGCCCTGGGCGACGTGACTGCGGACAAGGTGGTCGCCGCCCTGGTGCTGTCGGCGACCGACCGCGGCCCAGGGCTCGCCCAGGCACTGGACGACCTCGCCGAGTCCGTCCACGAGGAAGTCGCCCGGCGCCGGGCGATCGAGGCCGACCGCGCCAAGCCCCGCACCTCCATGCGATGGATGACGATCATCACCCTCGCCGTGACCGGAGCCGGCTTCCTCGTGCCTTCCTACACCGCCCCCTACGGCACCCTGCTCGGCCAGCTGGTGCTCGGATTCCTGGCAGCCGCGTTCGTCGGGGTGCTGGCGATGATGCGGCAGATCGCTGACGTCAAACCGGTCCCACGCTTCCTGGTCGCCGACCCACGCAGCGCCGTCACCCCCACCCCCGCGCCCATGCCCGAGGAGAAAGAGGAGGTGGCAGCCGCATGATGCCCATTGCCGCGATCATCTCCGGGGCCGCAATCGGCGCCGGGGCAGCACTCCTGGTCCGTGAAGTCCTCCGGCCCGCACCGGCGCTCGGGCCGGCGCTGCGCCGCCTCAACCAGCCCGCCCCCGCCCCAAGCCCGGCCACCGAGGGGCCGGTGAGCCGGGACGAACAGTGGGGGCAGTGGCTGCTGGACCGCCTCGCCGATGTCCCCGGCGTCCGCATCCCCTACAAGGACCTGGCACTGACCCGGTCCACCCCGGCGAAATTCCTACTGCAGAAGGTGGCGTTGGCCGGGGCGGGGCTGCTGCTGCCGCCGCTGTCCACCGTCCCCCTACTCCTGCTGGGCATGTCCCTGGTACTGCCCGCAATCGTGGGACTCCTGGCCGGGGTGGTGCTGTGGTTCGCGCCCGACCTCGCGCTGCGGGACAAGGCCCGCCGGGCCCGCGCGGAGTTCGCCCACGCCATGGCCGCCTACCTCGACCTGGTCGCCCTGCGCCGGGCCGGCAACGTCTCGGCCGAACAGGCCATGGAACAGGCCGCCCAGGTCGGCGAAGGCTGGGCATTCGGGCGGATCCAGGAAGCACTCGCCCGATCCCGCGTCGACAAGGTCCCACCGTGGGAGTCCCTGGCCCGCCTGACCGCCGAACTCGACCTGCCGGTCCTGGACGACCTTGCCGCGATCATGCGGCAGTCCTCCGACGACGGCGCCAGCGTGTACGCCACCCTGCGCTCCCGCGCCAAGAACCTCCGCACCGAACTGCTCGCCCAGCAGGCATCAGAGGCCAACGCCGACAGCGAGAAGATGACCGCCCCCGGCGCACTCCTCGCCGTCCTGGTGATGCTCCTGATCGCCTTCCCCGCCGTCATCCGCATGATCAACAGCTGACCAAAGGAGACACCACAGCCATGATGACCAAGATCGCCGTCCACGCCACGACCGCAGCCCACTCCGCGGTGCGCTGGTACAAGTCCCGTCTTGAGGAGGGCGGAGCCAGTGACCGGGGCGACATCTCCATCACCACCGTGATCATCTGGGTGGCTTCCGCAGCCGCCGCCGTCGCCATCGCCGGAGGCATCGCACTCCTGGCAACGCGGTACACCAACCTGCTGAACGGCATCTGAGTCACTACCGCGCGCAGCACGAGGGAAGGGAGGGAGCGAGGTGGTGATGCGCCGGGATGTCCGCGCAGCCTGCCTGGCCGCGCCGGTGCCGCGGAGACGCAGCCCCCGGATCAGGAACGGCGGTGTCACCGGGCGGGGAGGCCGGGACCGGGGGGACACCTCCATCCAGATGGCCATCCTGTTCCCGTTCGTCGTCCTGCTGACCGTGGCCGTGGTGCAGGCCGCGATGTGGGCCTACGCCCGGAACATCGCGCTCACGGCGGCCCGGGAGGGCGTGGCGGCCGCACGCACCTACCAGGCCCCCGAAGGGGCCGGTGCGGCCCGGGCCCGGGAGACGCTCGCCCGGATCGCCGGCGACAGCCTCGCCGGGAGCAGCGTGAGCACCTCCGGCACCACTGCGACGACGGTCCGGGTGACCGTGAGCGGCACCGCGCCCTCGCTCATCCCCGGCATCTCGGGGCTGAGCGTGTCACAGTCGGCCTCCGCTCCCCGGGAGAGGTGGACCGCCCCGTGAAGCGCGTGAATCTCCTTCGCGTACTGCGCGTTCATTGGCATGCACCGGGCGGGAGCGACCAGGGCAGCGAGACGATCGCTGCCGCGATCGTCACCCCGCTGCTGCTGACGCTGATTTGCCTGGCGATCGCGGGTGGGCGGATCAGCACCTCCGGCGCGAAGATCGACGCCGCGGCCGAGGACGCGGCCCGGGCGGCGTCGATCTCCCGTACCCACGCCGCAGCTGAGGCCGAGGCCTCCGCCGCGGCCGCCCGGTCCCTGACCGACCAGGGCATCCAGTGTGCTTCGACGTCCACGCGGGTGGACGCCTCCGGCTTGGCCGTGCCGCTCGGGCAGGTCGGCACGGTCACCGTCACGATCACCTGCACCGTGCCTCTGTCCGACCTGCTGCTGCCCGGGGTGCCCGGAGCCAAGACCATGACCAGCAGCTTCACGTCCGTGGTGGACGCCTACCGCTCCAGGGAGGGCTGACCCATGCATTCTCTGCGCACCAGGCGCACACGGCGGCTGCGTGGCGACGAGGGCGGGATCGCCGTCTACAGCGCGATCGTGACCGTGGCGCTGCTGGCGATCATCGGGCTGGCCATCGACGGCGCAGGAAAACTCCGCGCCACCGAACGCGCCGATGCCGTGGCCATGGAAGCCGCCCGCGCCGCCGGACAATCCATCGACCCCGCCCAGGCCGTCACCGGCCAGAGTGTGCGCGTCGACCCCGAAGCGGCCGCGGCCGCCGCGCGCGCGTACCTGGCCCGCGCCGGAGTCGCCGGGACCGTGGCCCTGTCCGCGGACGGCACGCAGCTGACCGTCACCGTCAACGACACCTACCCCACCACGTTCCTGGCTGCCGCCGGGATCGGCTCCCTGAGCGTGTCCGGACACGGCTCCGCCCGGCTGCTGCACGGCGTCACCGCCCCCGAATAGGCCCCGACCGAGAAGGACCCGTTCATGCCGAACACCAAGCCGGCCGCGAAGAAGACGGCCCGTTCCGGGCGCGGCCCGGCTGCGACCGCGGCCGCCGTGGTGCGCGGCCTGGCCAGCCTCGCGCTGTTGCTCGGGCTGCTGGCCGGACTCCCGATCCTGCTGTGGTGGGCAACCACCCTGGTCGGCCCGCCCGGACTGGCCGCCCTGTCCGCACTGTTGTCCACCGACGACTCCGGGCAGGTGTTCCTCCTCGCCCTCGCCGTGGCCGGCTGGATCGGCTGGGCCCTGTTCGCCTGCGCAGTCCTGGTCGAGATCCCAGCCCAGCTCCGCGGCCGCGCCGCCCCGCACATCCGCGGACTGGTCGGACAACGCGCGGCAGCATCCCTGGTCGGCGCGGTGCTGCTGGCTCTGCCCGCCGGAACCGCGCTCGCCGCCACCCCCGCCACCCCCGCGCACGCCGCCGCCCCCACCACCGCCACGGCCAGCGCCGTCCCCGGCAACCCGCAGACCTCCGGCGCCGGTACGGTCCACGCCGCCGCCACTCCCGCCGGAAATTCGGCGGTGACGCACACGGTGCGGGACGCAAAGCCCGCCGAGAGTCTGTGGTCGATCGCGGAGGCACGGCTGGGCGACGGTACGCGGTGGGGTGAAATCGCCGCCCTGAACGAGGGTCGCAGCATGACCGACGGCTCCACCTTCCACGCGGACCGGTCCATCCAGCCCGGATGGGTCCTCCACCTGCCCGACGACGCCCGCCCCCAGCCCCGCGCCCAGCCGGACAAGCCCGCCGACCAGGACGGTGGCACGTCCGCAGCCGCGTACACCGTGCAGGCCGGCGACAGCCTGACCGGCATCGCCCAGAACAAGCTGGGCAGCGCCGACCGATACGGCGAAATCTTCGACCTGAACAAGGGCAGCCAGCTCCCCGGCGGCGGGACATTCACCGACCCCGACCTGATCCGCCCCGGCCAGCAACTCGCCCTCCCCCAGCAGAACAGCGGACCCCAGGACGAGGCCCGCCCAACGCCGCCGACCCCGGCACCGGAGCCCGAGGCGAAGCCCGTCCCGGCACCGTCGGCGACTGCACCGGCCACCCCGGCGTCACCCGTCCCATCCTCAACAGCGAGCCAGCCCGCGGCCGTGGCGCCGTCCGCCCCCGCGACAGCCTCGCCATCAACACCGGCATCGCCCCAGATCCCCCAGCCGACACCGTCGGTGACCGCAGCCCCGGCCCCGGCAGAGGCAGAGCCCGTGGACAGCCGGGAGGTGAACACGGCGCTGGTCTCCGGGATCGGGGCGCTGCTGGCCGCGTCCCTCGCCTCCGCCCTCGGTGTCCGCCGCATCCTGCAGCAGCGCGAGCGCCGTGCCGGGCAGACCATCGCCCAGGATGAGGACCCCACACAGCTGGAGCAGGTACTGGCCGCGACGTCGGAGCCCGCCGGCATCGAGCTGCTGGACCGGGTGCTGCGTACCCTCGCCCATCACGCCGCCGCCGGCGGCCACAACCTGCCCGTACTGCGCGGCGCGCGCCTTGACGGCAACGAGGTGACCCTGCTGCTGGACGAACCCGCGCAGCCCGTCATCGAGCCGTTCACGGCGGGGCCGTCCCCGCGGATGTGGACGCTCGACAAGCAGGCCGGGCTGCTCTCCGCGAAGCAGCTTGCCGATGTCCATGCCCCTTACCCCGGGCTGGTCACCCTGGGCGCGGACGCCGACGGCCTAGTCCTGATCGACCTCATGACCTGCCAGGTCCTGCTCCTGGACGGCACCCCGGAGGAGGTGCTCGAGGTGGCACGGGCCCTCGCGCTGGAGCTCGGCACGTGCGGTTGGACTGACTACAGCGAGATCCTCACCACCGGGCTCGGCGCACGGCTTGCCGGCCTGCTGCCCCAGGGCCGCATCCGGAGCATGCCCCACCTACCGTCCGTGGCCACCGACCTCGGCGAGCTCATGCTGGAGGCCCACCAGAGCGGCGAGCAGGTCCTGCCCTGGCTGGCCGTCGGCGCCGGAGAGATGGACGAGGAACACCTGGTACAGCTGGCCGACGCCCTCGCCGCCGGGCGGGATCTGTCCACGGGCGTGGTCCTGCCCGCCAGCGCGGCCGCCCGCCACGCCTTCCCCCACGCCCACATCATCACCACCGCCCACGACCAGCACGCCGACGTCGGCATGCTGGAGACGGCGGTGGAGTTGCAGCGCATCACCGACGAGCAGTACCGGCAGTACGTCCACGCCCTCCAGGTCTCCACGACCGACCCCGAACCCGCCGCGGAGCCGTGGGAGAAGGCCGAGGACCACGGCCAGGCCGCAGGCAGCGGCACCCCGCTGACTCTCCACGCAGCCGGAAAAGGGGCCACTGACCCGGGCAACCCCTTCCCCGCCCTGCTCGCAGGACTCACCCCCACACCCGCCCCCGCCCCCGCCGGCACGGACGCGAACACGGATGCCGGCCCCGCCGAAGACAATGGCGGCGACGCCAGGGCCAAGGGCGGGGGCGCGGCTGGGAAGCCGGGCGGCGCTGCGCCGAAGGCCCCGCCGGCACCAGAAGCCGCTACCGGCACCGAGCCTGCACTGCTCCCCGGGCCGGCTGTCGGCGAGGACGAGGGCGTACGGATCGAGGTGCTGGGGCCGTTGCGCATCCGCGGCGGGAACAGCGCCGCACGCAATCCGCGCACAGCCGCCCTGGCCGCACTCATCCACCTGCGCCCCGGCCGCACCAGCGACTACCTGTGCCAGGCCATGGACCCCGTCACCCCCTGGACCACCCACACCCTGCAATCACGCCTGTCCGAGCTCCGCAGCGTCCTGGGACAGGACACCGACGGCCAGCCGCTCCTCCCCCGGCCGAAAGCCGGTTCCGGCTACGCGCTCCACCGTGCTGTCACCTCGGACTGGGACCACTTCCAGAACCTCGCCACCCAGGGCCTGGCCGCAGGTCCGCCGGCCGGGATCCAGTACCTGGAGGCGGCCATGGTGCTGGTCCGCGGCAAGCCGTTCGCCGGCCGGACCCCACCCTGGGCCGACCCGGTTGTCCAGGACATGCTGTCCAGGATCACCGACATCGCCCACACCCTCGCACGCTGGCACACCGACGGCGACCGGCTCGACCTGGACGCCGCCCGCCGCACCATCGAGCAAGGCCTGGACGTCGAGGAGACCGCAGAAGTCCTCTACCGCGACCTGCTGACCATCGAATGGGCGACCGGAAACACAGTCGCAGTCCGCCGGGGCGTCGCCCGCATCCAGCAGATGGCACGGACCTACGACATCACACTGGACGACGCCACCGAAGAGATCATCACCCAGGTTCTCTCCAGCACAGCTCCCATGAGTCCACTGGCCCAGGTATGAAAAGACACCCCGCAGCTGTTGGCCCGCCCCGCCAGCGCAGAGCGCACCTGTGCGTCACCGCGTCGCGCCCGGGGCGGGCGGGACGGCCATAGCCGTCCCCATCACGCTGGCCCCGTCAGAGTCGTGAAGCAGACGAAGACAACACGGGCGGAGCAGCCTCTGCTTAACACCACACCTCAGCGCCCATCGCAGGCCCTTGCGCTGTACACACCCGCACGGGAGATCTCATGAGCAGTAAGACATCCGAACCGGCAGCTGGCGTGGCGTTCGCTCTTGTCCAGACGTCCGGTGCCCGCCAACAGGCGGCGGCCGTCGCCAGCGTGAAGGGGGCGCTGCCGCCGCTGAGGCTGGCCTGTGGCGTTATCAGTCTCAATCCGAAGAACCCACGCGGCTCCCTCGGTGACCTCGGCAGTCTTGCCGCCAGCATCCGCGATCACGGGCAGAAGCAGGCCATCACGGTCATGTCGCGGGCCTCCTACCTTCAAGCCCACCCTGATCAAGCGCGCGAGGTTGAGGACGGGACGGAGTATGTCGTGATCGACGGGAACTCCCGGCTGGCCGCGGCGCGGGAAGCCGGTCTCGACGAAATCAAAGTCATGATCGACGAGGAACTGGGCGGCACTGCCGACGAGATCCTCCAGTCAGCCCTTGTCGCCAACATCCACCGGCAGGACCTCGATCCCCTGGACGAGGCCCGCGCCCTGCGGCAGCTGCTCCAGGCGGCCGGCACGCAAGAGGCACTCGCCGCCCGGCTGCACCGGTCCCAGGGCTGGGTTTCACAACGCCTTGCCCTACTGAGCCTGACACCCGAACTGCAAGAGAAACTCCTTTCCGGGCAGGAGCCAGCTGAACTGCTCCGCCGTGTCGGGAACAAGAAACCCGAGGAACAGGCCGCACACCTGGAGCAGCTGAAACGGCAGAAAGCCGCCAGGAAGCAGGTTCGCCCAGCAACCGCGAACGCTACGGCCCTTGGAGTAACTGAAGCCTCCACCACCGCAGCCGCGGGCCCGCGGCGCGACCATTACGGCGTAATGACGAATCCAGACAGGCCTGCGTACCCAGAGGCCGCCCCCGGCCCGGCCGCTCCGGTCGTCCCGAGCCAGCCGGCCAACCTCACGGAGAGCACCCTTGTCTGGGACGACATCGACGCGGTCATTCAACTGATCCGAGCACACATGACACCCCAACGCGTCGTCCAACTCACCATCAAACTCGCCGAAGGAAACCGCCAACACTGGACCTGACTCAGAACACCCAGACCTCCTCCCTTCTCCCCGCACCACGCAGGTGGTGCTTCATTACGCTGTAATGAAGTCGGTCCTCTTCGCGCCCGTTCCGTCTCGCCAGCCCCTCACCCTCACCCTGTGCCGACTGGAAAAACTCCTAACGAAACGATCTTCGGGGTGGCTGGATCGCTGCGGGACTGCCGATCCGGCGGTGTGGGGTGGCTCGGCCGAAGCCGTGGCAAGTCGAACGAGTTGCCACGGCCTGCGGAGGTCTGCCGGGCGAGTTGCCCGCAGGCTGCGGCCGAGTAACGGCCGGTTTAGGCTGCCTGGGCGAGGTGGGAGCGGTGAACTCCACGTCCGTGTCACCGCAGCCGGCCTCGATGACCAGCAACCGGTCCCGCTCCGCCTCGTACACGGCCAGCGCCCCAGCGCAGCTTGGTCGCGGTCTACTCGGAGACGTACCGGCACAGCGCATCCGGGGACAGCGGAAGCCACTCAGAGGAGCGCAACGCCGCCACCGCCTTCCGCAAGGCTCACCCGCACCTCGTGGGGCACCCCAGCCTGCGCAGGCGGCCTCTCTCCCTCATGCCACAGCGTCCGCGCTGCTAGGCTGCACCGTTTGCGGTGCTGCGCCGAGGCTCCGCACAGATGTCTGGGGGCCCGATGGCTGTCTCCTTCGCCGTTTCGGAGATCACGCTGATCGACGACACGGTCCTCACCCCGCCAGCGAACGGCATGACCCTCTTCATCGGCCCGAACAACAGCGGCAAGTCAGCCATGTTGCGGGAGCTCTCTCCCCGCATCACCGAGCCGAACACCACGGGAAACGCGTACTGGGTCCGTCAGGTGCTCCCGACTCACGAAGGCAGTGAGCAGGAGTTTCTGGAATGGCTCACCAGTCGAGGTCACCGGTCCTGGTCGGTCAACGGCCAAGCCCACCTCCGAGGCGGGCAGAGCCCCCTGAGCTCGGTGTCGCGAGCGGGTGCGGGTCAATGGTGGACCCTCGGAATGTATGCGGAGCTCCGGTCGATGCTGGTCATGGACCAATGGACCGAAGCGCGGCTGCAGGTAAGGGCGCAGGCGGAGCGCTGGGATCACGCTGAGCCAGCCGGCGACCCGGTGCAGTTTCTCTATGAGGACCCAGACCTGCTGGTTGCGCTGTCCGGGTACACCGTCGAGGCGTTCGGTCAGGAGATCGCCCTGGACTGGACCGCGCCTCGCTTCGCCCTCCGGGTGGGCGCCACTGGCATGGTGGACCAGACGCCACCCCCTGCCGAGCTTGTCGCGGCCTACCGGCGGCTTCCCGAGGTGTCCGTCCAGGGCGACGGTTTCAAGGCGTTCGTGCAGATCCTGCTGCACACCGTGCTGCGGCCCACGCCAGTGATCGTGATCGACGAGCCTGAAGCGTTCCTCCACCCGCCCCAGGCCCGGCTCCTGGGCCGGATCCTGGCGCAGCTCCCTGGACAGACGCAGGTCTTCGTGGCCACGCACAGCGCCGACTTCCTAGCCGGGGTCATGGACGCGCAGGACGCCCGACCGCTCTCGATCGTCCGCCTGGACAGGTCCTCCGGCGTTTCCCGGGCAATGCAGCTGAACCCGGACGAAGTCGCCGAGCTGCTGCGTACCCCGCTGTTGCGGTACTCCAACATCTCCTCAGGCCTCTTCTACGACCGGGTGGTGCTCTGCGAATCGGAGGGAGACTGCCAGTTCTACGCTGCAACCTTCGACGTCACCCGTGAGACCTCGGCACCGCACGAGAACACGATCTTCCTCCACACCAGCGGCAAGGCCCGCCTTGCCGATACTGCCAGAAGGCTCCGTGCGTTCGGGATCCCCACCGCGGTCATCGCTGACTTCGACCTCCTCAACAACCACGGCACCGTCCGAAACGCCATGACCGCTCTCGGCGGCACCGTGCTTGACATGACCGCCGACATCAAGACTCTCAACGACCACGCGAACTCAGAGCGCAGCGTCCCCACCGTGAACGGCTTCCGCAATGCGATGGCCGCGGTGTTGACCGGCCCGGGGAGCAGCCCCCTCACCGAAGCCATGATCACGGCGATGAACAACGTGATCAAGGGATCGTCCGGGTGGGGCGCCCTGAAGAAGAGCGGACTGGCCGCACTTAACGGCACCGAGTACGCAGCCGCCGAACGCCTGCTGAAGAACACCGCTGCCCACGGACTCTTCCTGGTTCCCTGCGGCGAACTGGAGCAGTGGGTCCGCAGCATTCCCCAGGGGAACAAGGCCGCATGGCTGGCCGAAGTCTTCAATGGCCAAGACCGCTGGTATCAGAAGCCGACTGACCAGCTGCGCGACTTCTGCCAGCAGATCCGTTCCTACTTCGACACCCCCACACCTCACGCCCGCGCAGCAAGCTGAGCACAAGCTGATCTCCTGAGGGCAGCATCCCGCCCTGGCCCGTCGGCGCAGACGTGTTTCTGCAGTGAATCACGCCCTCCGGACGTGCGAGCTGGGTGCCAGCTGGCCGCCAACCGCTCGGTGCCGGTGAAGACGACGGCCGCGCTCGATGTGCCCTGGCACGACCCGTCTCGGCGGCGTGCACCAAGTGCGACGCCGCCGAGACGCTCCAGCCGATCCTGCGCCACGGCCAGGAAGGCATGCCCGCTCGGTGATTGAGCAAAGGCAGCAGTTCAGACGGTCGGGGACCCGGTGTAGTCGTGGCGCCCGTAGGACGTGTCTCCCAGACCAAACTGGCCGTGCTTCAGATTGCTGAGGGTTGGCCACTCGCCCAGCAGATTTCAAGGGACCATGGTTCGTTGTGCCGTGTTGAGTTGATGGGGAAGGCTCCCCGCCTGATGCTGCGGCCGCAGCAATCGCAGAGCAGTGTCGTGCGGGCGCCCGCCTCTTCAAGGACCCGAGCCGCCTCTTCCGCTCCATCGAGCAATCCGGACACGGCGATCTCGACGGGTGTGCCGGCGAGCAGAAGCTTGCTGTTCCAGAGACTGAGGCCGGTGACGGTCCGTATCGCACGGACTGCCTCCACTTTGCGGTCTCCCGCTTCCGTCACCAGCACACGAAATCCTGGCTCTTCCACACACCCTCCCCAACCAGCCACAAGCAGTCCGGTAAGTGAACCATCGCCGCAACTGCTGAGTGTCGTGGGTGGGTGGGCCCAGGCTATCGCCGGGCCCAGATCAGGATGGCGGCGAGGCTGCACTGCGTCGCCCCGGGTGCTGGCCGCAGGCCACCAGTTGCACGGCCGCAAAACACACGGTGGCTCCGTCCCGCAGTCAGCGAGACGGAGCCACGAGGTTCGCCTACTGCCGCTCAGGCGTCGTGAACAGCAAGAAGACATTCCAGGAGCACCGTGCGCTGCTCCTTGTTCATCTTCTCGATGACGAGCTCAGCGACTTCGCGCCCGTCGTGCCACGGCATCCTGGTTACGCGCTGCCGTCCGTCGATCCAGCCGGATTGCCCGGGGGCAAGGTCGGTGACGGTGGTGACTGAAGCGTCCGCCTGTTCGCCGGACGCTGTGCTCGGGTCGGCCACAGTCGATGTCGACGGGCCCTGCTCGACTGCCTCCGCCGACGCATCTTCCGCCGAGGATGCGACGCCGGGCTCGGCTGTCGGCTCCGTCCCGAACCGCTGTTCCGGTACGGGAGCAGGGGCGGGCTTCTCCGCTGAGTCTGAGACAACGTCGGCCGGGGCCGTGGTCGCGGAAGTCTTTACCGCGGTAAAAGGTCGGGCACTGGGCTCGGCTGCCTTCGCCGCTTCGTGGACCTCGAGGATCTCCCTGTGCTGTGCCCTCTTCTCGGCATCCTGCGCCTTGGTCTGTTCCAGCAGGGCAAGCAGTTCAGTGGGGGTGGACTGCGGCTCATCCTTGAGAGCACGCACGAGAAGGCGTGCGTCGCGTTCGGGGAGTTCGCCGGCGCTGAGCAGCTGCTGAATCTCCTCGGGCAGCTGGAGCAGTGCGAGCTGCTGGGTCACCCAGCCCGGGGACTTGCCGAGCCGCTCGGCGGCGCGGGACTTCGCTCCGTGTTCCTTGTCCTCGGCGCAGATGGCAACCAGTTGCTGGACACCGCGCGCGCGCTCGATGACGTCGAAGTCTTCGCGGTCGAGGTTCTCGGCCAGCAGGTGGTCGATGAACTCTTCGCGGCTTGCAGCCAGGTCATCGCGGACGACGAAGTCGAGGGCTTCGAGTGCGACGTGGCGGGCGCTGCGGTAGCGCCGTTCGCCGTTGATCAGAACGTAGTCCGCGTCGCCGATGTGCACTTCGTGCTCGGGCCACAGTTTGAGGTAGAGGGAGCGGGAGACGACTGCGCAGGCGGACAGCTGTGCGTCGCGGAGTTCCTCTCCGAAGCGGGTCTTCTCCTCGTCGGTGCCGAAGTTCCGGCGCGGGTTGTGCGGGGTGGGGGAGACCCGGTCGAGTTGGAGCCGGATTAGCTCGTAGTCGGGAAGGTCGCCTTGCGCTATGGCCTTGGCGCGACCGCGCTCGCTGCGGCCGCCGGGACGGCGGGCGCTGGCGAAGGCTGCACCGGTGCCGAGAAGATCGCTCTTGCTCATGCCGTCACCGCCCGGGCGATCTCGCGCATCGACTCGGCCTGCTCGCAGTCGGGCGCGTAGTGCAGGAGGGGCAGCTTGAGGCGCACTGCCTCGCGCTGCTCCTTCAGGTCACCGATGACGGTGATGACGGGCGGGTCCCCGAAGGACTTCCAGCTGTCCAGGGAGGAGGTGACGACGAAGCCCTTGCGACCGTCGTAAAGGTTGACGACGAACCCGAGCTGGACGATGTCGATGTCGAGATCGTCGACGAGGTCTTCGATCTGTTCGCTGAGCATGTCGTAGGCGTCGGCTGAGGTGTCCTCGGCCTGGACGGGGATGATCACGCCGGATGCCCGGGGGCTTTCCCCGTCACGGGTCCTGGCGTAATACAGCGCCGTGTCCATGGTGTACCCGAGGCTGGGAGGACAATCGACGACGACGTAGTCGAACTCCTTCTCCAGCTCCTCCAGGGCCTTCTCCAGGGCGGTTTCCTTCGTACGCACGTGCCTGGTGGTGGCGAGCTTGGCGTCGAGGAGGAAGGCGTCCTTGCAGGAGGGCAACAGGAAGAGCCGGCCGGCGAGGGCACCGTGCTCGATCGGGACGAGCAGGTCCCTGATCCGGCCGTCAGCCTCGCCGAGCATGTGCTTGGCCAGGCTGGGGTCCTTGATGCCGAGCATGTCCTGGCCCAGGTGACGGGTCAGGTGGCCCTGCGGATCGAAGTCGATCACACAGACGCGGGCGCCGGTCTCGGCGAGTGCCTGGGAAAGGCCGTTGCTGATGGCGCTCTTGCCGACGCCGCCCTTCTGGTTGCAGACCACGATGCGGCGGGCACCCTCGGCTTCCGGGCGGCGGCGGCCGGTAACCGGGTGGGTGTCGAGCCACAGGCGGATGGATTGGGCGATGCCCTGGTTGTAGGCGATCTCCCGGGCCTTGCAGTCGTCCTTGAACTCCGCGTACAGCCCGGTCGGCAGGTAGGTGGCGAAGGAAGCGCCGCCGGAGGTGTCTACCTGGACGGCGGCCGAGGCGTCTTCACGCCAGGCGTGGACGCCTTCGGTCACAGCGTCCTTGATGTCGATGCCCAACTGCGCGGCACGCACCTTGAGTTCTTGGCGGAGCGCAGTCGGCAGCTTGGCTACTACCTTTTCCCTGTCTTCAGGGTCGTACGGGGCGGTCATGCGATTACCTTACTCACCATTGCCGGTGTGGAAAGGCCAACACGCCGAAACACACCCCATCTGCGGCGTCCGGTCCGCAAAGGGGGCCGAGCAACCCCGGCCACGTCCGCTCTTCAGCACCCGCCGACCGCTTCAAGCTGGCGGCTCGGATTGAACGCTGTGCCTGAGCGGGCAGCAGCACCCCTTCAGTCAAAGGCCGCATACCCAAGGGCGACGCGCAGCAGCCATACCGGGGTACACCGCTGCCGCGCCAGCCGGACTCTTTACCGCGGTAAAGAGTCCGGGTCCCATAGGCACAGGAAGACACACCAGCTCTCCTGCCCTCGCCGCCCCACCCGATCGGTAGGCTGCTCCCAGCGGCCCGCGGAGGGCTGCACCGAGGGCCGTGATGAATCCCGGAAATCCACGGTTCCCAACAGAGGGTGTGGTGCGCCCACTCCGCGCGAGACTCACGTCGCCAATGCGTTCCGAGCCGACCCTCCGCTGACCGGGCAGCACGGAGAAGCGACCATGCCCCACACCCAGCACCGCGCACTCGCCCGAGAACGCGCCTTCTTCACAGGCGAGACCCCCGCAACGGCAGCAGCAGAAACAACTCGATCCGGGTCTCTCGGAATCGACGACTGCTCCCCCGCCCAGCGCCGACTGCGCGCGCTCCTCGCCCTGGCAGTCTTCAACACCGGCCCACTCAGCGCCGGCCTGTGGACCACCTCGCTCGCCGACCTGTCGGCCTACACGGTGGTCATGTCGCCACGCCGCGACAAGCTCGTCCTGATCTCCAACGCGCCCGACAACATCGCCACCAGGTTGCTGCCACGCGACGACAAACAGACTCTCTGTCTCCCCGGCATGCGGTTGCTGCGCCTGGCTGAGCACGGGGCTGCCATGCTCCATCTGCCCACTGGAGCAGTGGTTCTGGCTACGAGCCGCCGCGACGGCACACTGGACGACCTCGCAGACGAGCGGCACAGCCACTGGACGACGGATCACCCCATGACGGACCGGGAATCCATTCTGCTCGCGTCACTCCCCCACCTGACCGCGGACACCGAGACGCTACTGGCGGCCGTCTTCGTACGCATGTGGATGCGATCCGCTGACTGGGACCTCGCCGGCTGGTTCTGCCCCGCCGCCAGCCGGAACGACGATGAACGGGCGCTGCGTCACTACCGCCGACTGGACGGTGCCGGCGATCACTGGAGCCTGACCTGGACTTCATGGCCTCACCCCGACGATCTCGTCGCGGCCCTCACCCACCCTGCGGCTGGACTGGCCAGCGTCACGGTGGTGCGGCATCCCGGCTACTACGAGGCCCACTACGGCACCGCCTCACTGCGGCTCGATCCGCGCACGCACAGCTGACAGCTTTTACCGCGGTAAAGGATCGGGACGCCCCTCCCTGACCTCCTCGTCGATCCCCCGAAGACACGACGTACCCCGAGAGTCCGAGCGGCGACTCTTTACCGCGGTAAAAGCTCGCCGGCCATCTTCCCCCAATAACAAAGAAGGCCCAGGCCACCCGACGACGGGTGGCCTGGGCCTTCACCTGACTCAAGTGGCGCTCGGGCAGCACAGACTCATGGCCCTCGTGGAACCCACGACGGTGGGACGGCGGGGCGCCAGCAGCTCGGTTCCGTTCTGTCCAGCGACTGGCGCAGCCGCCGGGGCTGCCATATGGGCATCGGCTCCGCAAGGCCTCCGGCGGGAACCGCCCGAGGTCATTGCTGGCCTCCGCGCTGGTGGCTCATCAGACGTCGCTGCCGGTCACCCGCTCGTGGATGTCGATGAGCCGAGCAACGGCATCGGGATTGTCCGCCAGGCCGACCCACGCCCCGTGCGCGGTGAAGACGGGGACGGCGTCGGTGTCGGCGTCGAAGATGACGACGTAGTCGCCGTACCGGTCGAGCACCATGTCGCGCAGGACCGGGATGAGCGCGGTGTCCAGGACTTCGAGGGCGTCGACGGCGAGCCGGGCGGGCTCGCCGGGCGCCGGCGGTTGGACCAGGGTGCCGGTCGCGCGGAGCAGGTCGCCGGGCTGGATGCCGTTCAGCAGCTCGTGGGTGATCCGAGGGTCGCCGCTGGTGCAGGTGACGATCGTGTCGGGGGCGTCGTCGTCGAGCGCGTCGATGTCGACGGGCCGGACGACCAGGTCGAAGGAGACGATGCCGCGCGGGCCAGGGACGGGTATCGCGTCGACCCAGCCGTCGACGGCGCAGTGCTTGGTTTCCATCAGCTGGCCTCCGCCAGGGTCTCGGTGGGGCGAGGGGAGCGGGGTCGGGTGGTGCGCTGCGCGATGTCCAGCAGCTCGCGGTTGCGGCGCTGCTGTTCGGGGGTGAGCGGGCGGGCCTTCGCCCAGTGCCGGTGCCAGAGGGGCGAGGCCGGCGGTTCGGGGTAGGCCAGGGCGTGGTCGACGTCGTGGGGTGTGGTGTGGGCCATGAGGGCCTCCGGGTGGAGGGGTTCAGGCGTGGTCGTCGTCGCGCCGGCGCTTGGGCTGGAGGTCGGAGGCGAACTGGCCGAGGCGTGCCTCGGTGGGGTTCGCGGCGATCCAGGATTCGGCGCACGCCTTGTGGACCGGCTCCCCGTAGTGGGAGCGCATCGGCGTGGGCCGCGCGCACAGCGCGCAGGGGCGGTCGGTCCAGCGGTCGTAGTGCTGGGCGTCGCGCCAGTCCAGCAGGCCGCCGGGGACCGGGATCAGGCCCGGTTCCCACAGCGGCTTCCTGCGGGACCTGCGGGTCACGGCCGCAGGTCGGGCAGCTGCTGGAGGACGTGGTCCACGAGGGCCTGCGTGGGCTTCCAGGCCGGGAGCGCGCCCGTGGCGGGCACGGGCAGCGGCAGTTCGTGGACGTCGGTGAGGACCAGGTGGTGCGCCTCGCGCTGCGCCCAGGGGCTGGTGCAGCGCTCGGGGCCCTGGTCGAGGTGGCAGTCGGTGAGCCGGGCGACGCCGATGACCGCTCCCCGGTGGAGTTCGCGGCCGCGGATCGTGGTGGCCACCAGCGGGTCGCGCAGCAGGGCGGGGTCCGGCTTCGCCTTCCCGGCGTGGATGAGGACCCATCCGCGCCAGGGCCAGGGGGCGGGCCTGTTCTCCGTGGTCTTCCCGGCGAGGATGCAGGTGGCCCAGGGCTGGCGGATCGTGATGCCGCGGATCCAGTCGCCGCCGTCGAGCCCGGTCATGCAGCCCGCTCCAGTGCGGTGCCGGGGCGGCCCTGCCGGCGGCCGTTGACGGTCGGCGTCTGGAGGTCCTCGATCTCCGCCCAGCCGTACCGGCCGGAGTGCTTGGTCCGGTACATCGAGACGTCCGCGCCGCGCAGCAGGGCGGGCAGGGCGCGGATGCCGAGGTAGTCGGGGACGGCGGTGCCGACCGAGGCGGCGACCGGGAGCGGTCCGGCCTCGGTGGGCACGGGCTCGCGGAGCGCGCCCATCAGCTGTTCCAGGCGCTCCTCCATCGCGTGGTCGCCGGCCTGGGTGTCCACGCGGGTCGCGACGGCGAACTCGTCTCCGCCCAGGCGGCCGACGACTCCGTGCGGCCCGGCCCAGTGGGCCAGGCGCTCACCGGTCGCGGCGAGGGCTGCGTCACCGGCGGCGTGGCCGTGGGTGTCGTTCAGGCCCTTGAAGTTGTCGAGGTCGACCAGGCAGAGCAGGGAGTCCTTCTGGTGACGGGCGAGCAGGCGCTGGGCGCGGCGCTCGAACGCGGCGCGGCGCTGGGCTCCGGTGAGCGGGTCGCGGCGTTCGGCCGCCAGGCGCCGGTGGAGCGTGAGCGCGTGGACGGCCCAGCCGGTGACCGGGACGGCGAGGGTGGTGATGATGAGTGCGCGCTGCCCAGCGCGCGTGGCGGAGTCCATACTTGGGGTCTCCCTCTCGTCTTGTGCGGGATGGGGTGGACCCGGGACGGTCGGTTGGTTTGGACGCCTTGTCGTCCGTCCCGGGGCAGAGCTGCAGAGCCGAGTCCCGGCCGGTGGAGGCCGGGGTCAGCGGTAGGGGTTGTGCCAGAGGCCGGCCTTCGCGGCGGGCCAGTCGAGCGCCCAGTCGGGCCGCAGCCCGCGCGCTCCCCAGCCCCCGGCCTGCTTGCCGGGGTTGGCGAGTCCGGCCGCCTGCGCGGCGAGCGCGGCGTCGTACGCCTCGTGCGCGCGGCGCAGGGCCTCGCTCGTCGACGACGCCTCGCCGGTGAAGACGTGGACGCCGTGCAGCTGCCGGTTGGTGGTGTGGCGTATCGGGACGTCAACCTCGAAAACGCGGATCGGCATGACGGCCCCTCTCCCTTCCGTTCGTGTGCTGGTCGTGGCGGAACACCGCGACCGCCCCAGCCAGGTGAGGCCGGGGCGGCACGGAGGAACGCCGCGCTGCTGGCGGGGGAGGTCAGGCGCCAGTGGGGAGGGCGGCCATGCGCTCGGAGAACTTCGGGGCGTCGGCGATGCGGACCCACTCGCCGTCGGTGATGCGCTTGGCCCCGTGGGCGGGCGTGGTGTGGTCGCCGTAGAACGCGTGGAGGACCGGGACGCCGCCGCTCCACCGGTCGAAGTGCTGCCAGGTGAAGGCCGGGTGCTTGGGGTCGTCGTAGTAGCACTCGCCCGCCGGGACGTACGCCTCGGTCAGGTCGAAGACCTGGCCGGTCGCGGGGTTGGTCCACTCGGTGCGGCCGATCTCGTCCTCGTCGACCGGCCGGCCGTCGGCGTCGATGCGGCGGTCCATCCACGAGACGGTGACCTGGCAGCCACGGTGGTCCCAGGTGTTCGGGTACGGCTTGCCGACGGAGTGGTAGTCGACGTGGACGTCCAGGTCGGTCAGCGGCTGGCGGCCGCGGAGCTCGGCGAAGACCAGGCGGGCGCGGCCAGCCTCGATCGGCTCGGTGTACGGATCCACGAGGCGGCCGGTGCCCCCGCCGTTGACAAGCCAGCCGCGCACCGAGGCGTACACGCGGCCGTCGCGGTCGGGGGCGTTCTCGGTGAACTCCCAGTCGGCGATGACCAGCGGGACGTCGCCCGCGAAGAGCAGGGTGCCGTGCTCGGTGTCGGCGGTCGTGTGGTCGGGGGTGTTCCAGTCCTGCATGACGAGTCCTCTTCGGGTGGGAGCGGCCGGGCCGCTCAGAGCTGGATGTGGATCGGGGTACGCGGGTCGCCGTAGTCACGGCGGGGGTTGTGGACGGTGCGGCGGTGCGCGGCGAGGCCGGCGGCCCCGCCCTGCACCGGCAGCTGGCATTCGTCGCAGCCGTAGAGCCATCGGTCCCCAGCGGGGAGCTCCGCCGGGGTGAGGGCGTGCGGGTGCGGGCCGTCGGCAGCGCGGCTCACTCGCGGACCGCCGCCGCGAACTGCTCTTCCAGGTCGGCCCGCCCGTCGGCGTCGTCGTCCATGCCGCGGGTGTGGTCGTCGGCCTCCTGGTCGACGTCGTCGGGGCCGCCGTGGATGGAGCAGACAGCGTCCGGGTGCAGCCCCGTGTCGCTGGTGTGGGCCCTCAGCAGGTCGGTGACCGAGAAGACCGGCTGCCACGCCGGGGCGTTGCAGTCGTCGTCGTGCGGGCAGCCGACCAGCAGGTCGAACCCGAAGTCGCCCTCGCCGTCGACGTCGGTGCGCAGGGCGAGGACCAGGCGGTCGGGCCCGAGGCGGATCTCGCCGACGCGGTCGCCGCCGGCGAGCGGCGAGTTGTCCCGCCACCGCCACAGCGGCAGCACCTCCGCGCCGAACGTGCGGCGGACCAGGAGCAGGCCGCCCAGGCCGTCGCCGCCGTCCCAGCCGAGCTCGCGGCGCCGGGTGTCGCTGGCGCGCTTGAGGAGCGGCTCCAGGCGGTGGATGTTGTCGGCGAATACCACGTGGTCGAAGCCCTCCTTGCGCAGCTGGGGGAAGGCGGCGACGGCTTCGGCGTGCTGGCGGCGTACGACGCCCTCGGGCACCGCGCGGTCCGGGCTCCGGTCGGCCTGGCGCTTCACACAGACCGAGGCCGGGGTGGAGACCAGGAACGCGACGGTGGGCACGGCGTAGTTCCGGGCCATCTGCACAAGGCCGGCCCTCACCCGCTCCTCTGTGTTCGTGGCGTCAATGACGGTCGTCTTCTTCCGGGCGAGGCGGGCCTCCAGCACGGTGTGCATCACGTTCACCGCGGACAGGGTGGCCGACTGATCTCCGGCCTCGTCCGAGACCATGGCCCTGAAGTGGTCGAGCTCCAGGACCTGCGTGGAGGGCCAGGTGCTCGCCCAGGTGCTCTTGCCGCTGCCCGCAGCGCCGATGAGAACGATCAGCGCCGGGTCGGGGATGGTCGTGTCGATCGGCTGCATGGTGCCTTCGAAGGTGGTCTTCACTAGCGTTCTCCTTGCGGGTCGAGGGTGGAGGTGGCCAGGTGCAGGCGCATCCCGGCGGAGTCGAGGAGGAAGGCCGCGGCCTCGTCGATCGCGCAGGCGGCGGATTCGGAGTCCTCGCCGTCCAGCGGGGTGAGCGCGGCGGCGCGCGAGGCCATCGTCAGCAGCTGGTTGAGGGAGCCGAGGACGCCGCCCGTGGGGTCGGCCTCGTCGAACAGCTCGCGCAGCGTCTCGGCGAGGAACTCGGCGTCGATCGGCCCGCCCAGCTCGTCCTCGATCTGCTGGACGGCGAGCTTCACGATCCCGGCCGAGGCGCGGACTCGCTCCAGACGGGTACGGGCGGCGGGGGTCACCGGCGGTCTCCCTTGCGCAGGGTGAGCCAGGTGGTGACCAGAGCGGCGGCCACGCCGATCGCTCGGTGAGCCGCCTGGTCCAGCTCCATCAGCGCAGTACCCGGACCGGAGACGTCCTGGACGGCCTCGGGGTACTCGGTGCCCTCGCCGCCGGCCTTGCGGACGACGGTGGCGTGCTTGATGTAGCCGGTCTTGCCAGCCTTCTCGGCGAGCCAGAGCAGCGGGTCGCGGCGGTCCAGGATTCCGTGTGTGACGGCATTGATCGCGGCGCCGGTCAGGAGCGCGGCCGGGGGAACGCGGTAGCCCAGGGTGCGGGTGACGGCGATCGTGGAGGCGAGCTGCAGGGCGCTGTAGCTGGCGACGTGTCGGCTCACGCTGCGGCGGCCGTACGCGCTGGCGGTGCAGGTGCGACCCACCTTGCCGGTGCGCCAGGGGTTCTCCTCCACCGGGGAGCCGTCGTTCTTGTAGACCAGGTGTGAGCCGTGCATGCCCTTGGTCGACGCGTCGTGCGAGTTCTGGACGAACTTTGTCGCTGCTTTCTTGGCGTGTCTCACATTCCTCAACTCCCGTTGATCAGGCGTGGGGTTAGCAGTTGATGTCGGACGTGTCGCGGACCTACCGTCCCGGCTCGTGTTGGTGCACTTCTTCTCTGCCGAGGGCTGGCAGTCCTGGGGGCTCGATGGCGAGCCGTTGATCCCCGAGCGGATGCCGGTGCTGGTCGACGACGACTTCCTGTTCGAGGACGGGGGCGGCCCGCGGGCGACGCGGGCGGTGAACGCGTGGCTTCGTACGCTGCCGTCGAGCGGGGCGCCGTCACCGAATTCGTGGCGGGCGTACGCGCTGGCGGCCCGGGACTGGCTGATGCATCTGCGGCGGCACCGTGTCGCGGTGTTCGGTACGCGGCAGGAGCTGGTGGCCGCGCTCGGTACGTACGCGGACCGTCGGCTGTCGGGCCCGTTGGACGAGCGGCTGGAGTCCTCGTCGTGGGAGTTGCAGGTCACGGCGCTGAGCCGGTTTTACGACTGGGCCGAGGATGAGGGCCTGGCCGCGGCGGTGCCGTTCACGGTGGCCACCGGCAAGCGGATGGTGCAGGGCCGGCTGGTGGAGACGCGGCGGAACCGGGCCCGGCTGCGGCGGCCGAAGCCGCACGTGAAGGTGCAGTACCTGGAGTCGGACTTGGCCGGTCTGTTTCGCCACGGCCTGGCCGGGCTGGGCCCGGACGGCCTGGAGGACGCGACGTTCCGCGGCCGGTTCCCGGGCCGGAACGCGGCGATGGGCGGTCTGGTGCTGGGCACCGGGATGCGGAGCCGGGAGTTCACCCACCTGCTGGTCCATGAGGTTCCGCCGCTGCCCGCCGAGCCGACCGAGGTGCCGATCCCGTGGGCGGTCCCGGAGCTGGGGGCCAAGGGGCGGAAGTACCGCACGACCTGGATCGACTACGCCTCGCTGGCGGCGGTGCACGCCTACGTCGCCCTGGACAGGGAGATGTCGCAAGGATCGTGGCGGCCGAGGAGGCCGCTGGTGGTGGAGGACGCGGACTTCTACGGCGGGCGGGTAAACGGCCGGCGCACACGCTGGTCGGCGCTTCGGCCGGAGGAACGGCTGCGGCTGGTCGGCCCGGAAGGCGGCTCGCTGCTGCTGGCGCTGAGCTACGACGGGCGGCCCTTCGTGGACTGGGGCACACTGTTTCGCCGCACGGCCCGCCGGATCCGCGAGAGGTTCGAACCGCGGTTTCCCGATGTCGCACCGCATCGGTGTCGGCACACCTTCGCCATGGCGACCCTGGAGAAGCTGGTGGAGGGCCACTACCGGCAGGCCGCCCAGCTCGCCGCGGCGACCGGAGATGCGTCCGGGCTCGCGCTCTACCTGCTGAAGGCGGATCCGCTGCTGATCCTGCGGGATCTGCTGGGGCACTCCAGCGTGGTCACCACGGAGGTCTACCTCAAGCGCCTGGATGTCCACCGGATCTACCGCGCGGCCTGGGAGAACAGCCGCGCCGTTGTCGATGCTGCCGCGCTCGCCGAGGCCGATGCCGAGTTCGCGGAGGAGTTCTGATGCCGGCCGAAGTCCTGCGCGATCCACTCGCGCTGAAGCTGTCCCTTCCCGGCGAGACGGCGACGGTCATCGTCATCGGTGACCTGCCCAATCCGCGGCTGGCGGCCGATCTGACCGAGGGCCTTGCGGCCTCCGTCCATCCGGACGGGCCGCTCGCCAAGCTGGCCACGGTGAAGAGCTTCACCTACAACCTGCGCCGGATGGTTCGCGAACTGGACCAGGACGGCTTCACCGGCTCCGCGGCCGACCTGACCAGGGCCGTGCTCGGGGCGTTCTGGCTGCGGTCGCACTACCTGGTCGAATACCGCACCCGCACCATCCTGCGCGCCTTCGACGCCCGGCATCGGGTGCTTCCCGAACCCGTGCGGCAGATGGTGTTCGGCACGAACTACAAGCGACCCACCGTCAACGGGCCGCTTCCGCCCTACGCGCCGGCCGAGTGGAACCGGCTGATCGACCTCTGCAAGCAGGAGGTACACCGCCTCGGGGACGCCCAGCGGGCGATGGTCGCCCTCGCTGAGGGAGGCCAGGATCCGGCAGCCGGTGGCTGGAGCAGGGCGAACGCGGCCTGGCTGATGCTTCGGATGGGGCCGGTGACGCGGACGGAGGCCGCCGCTCACCTGGGCATCTCGCCGGATGAGTTCACCAGGAGGCACCGGGGCATCGAGGAGGTCCGTGCGGGACTGTTCCCGTCCCATAGGGATGCGATTCCATACATGCTGCTGCTGGCGGCCTGGACCGGCATCGTCCCGGACGGGCTGACAGGCCTGGAGGTGCCCGGGATCCGCTGGGCCGGGAGGCAGGCGACGCTGCTGTCCTACACCAAGGGCCGCACGGCGGAGGAGAGCTTGGTGTTGTCGCCGCGGGCGTCACGGCTGCTGGAGCAGTGGTTGCAGCACAGCGCCCTGCTGCGCAGGTATGCCCCGGCCGAGCTGGCCGATCATGTGTGGCTGGTGACGCGGCAAGGAAGGTCGTCCCGCGCCGCCTTCGAGGAGTACATGATGCGCGGGTGGATCAAGGCCCATGACCTGCGCGGTGATGACGGCCACCGGTTGCGCATCGACCGCCGGCGGCTGCGTACCACGTTCATCGCGCAGCGCGGTCAGCGGCAGTGGTCCTTGCGGGCGACGGTCGATCCGAACCACTCGCCGCAGGTCGAGGGCGATCACTACCTGTCGGCCGCGACCCCGGCGCAGAAGGCGGTGGTCGAGGACATCGCACGGGACGCGCAGGGCGATCTGCTGCGGCGCGCGAGTGCGCCGCTGGTCGTCGACGAGGCGGCCAGCGCCGCCGGGCTGCCGGAGGAAGTCCGGCGCCTGGGTCTGGCCGAGGGAGCCCTGGCCGAGTTGCTGTCGGGTGAGCGGGACGTGTTCAGCGGGGCCTGCGCCGACCATTTCGCCGGCCTGCACGGGCCGAAAGGTCAGCCATGTCCGGCCCGGCCCTGGGTCTGCCTGCTCTGCCCGCTGGCCCTGTTCGCCCCGCGTCACCTGCCGAATCTGCTGCGGCTGAAAGCCTTCTTCGCCCGGCAGTTCCGTCAGATGCCGCGCGAGCAGTTCGCCGCCGTCTTCGCCCCCTACGCGCGCCGCCTGTCGGCGGACATCCTGCCGCGTTTCGAGAAGGCCGCCATCGCCGCGGCACAGCGCGACGTCGGTGACGAGGACGCCGAGCTGCCGCTGCGAGCAGAGGAGACCACGTCGTGAACCTGCTTCCTGCCTCGGCGGAGCCTGCGAGCCGGTCGGTGTTCGCCGGCTCGGACATCGCGGCCACCGCCCGCCTGGCCTGGCTGGGCGGTTGCCCGCGGCCGCGCTTCGAGGACGATGTGTGGTCGTTCGTCGGCTGGGCCGATGCACCGGTGCAGATGAAGGTGACGGAGAAGAAACTGCTGTTCGACCGGATCGCCCACCGGCCCTGGCGCGTGGTCGTCAAGGAACTCGCCCTGGCCTGGATCGCCGCCCAGGACGAGCACGTCCTCGCCTTGCCCAGGGCCCGCCGGGCGCCGCGGCACCCCCGGACCATCCATGCCCGCGTCTATCACCTCACCTTCTGGCTGAACTGGCTGCACGAGCGCCGGATCACCACGCTCGCCGCGGTTACCCAGGACCACTGCGATGCGTTCCTGCGCGAGTACGGCGTCGTCCGGGACAAGGCGACCGGTGCTGTCCTGCGGAACAAGGCTGGCGGCTCGCTGCGGACGGTGGTGTCGTCCATGCAGGACATCACCGACTATGGCGAGCTGCTGTCCGCCGACCGGCACCGGCCCGGTTTCCGGCCCTGGGGCACACGATCGCCCCGCGTCGTGACCGGGGCACCGTCTCGGCCCCAGGTGGTGATCAAGACCGAGCCCCTGGACGACGACGTCCTACGGCCGCTGCTGACGATGTGCTTGCACCTGGTCGACGTGCTCGGACCGCACATCGTGGACTTGCAGACCGAGCTGCAGGCCGAGCGCGAGTCCTGGCGGAACACCGAGTGGTCGAGGCATCTGCGGGATGGCGACCGGCTTGCCGCCCTCGTCGACGAACATCTGCGGACGGGGCAGCCGCTGCCTCGGATTGAGGACTTCCAGGTGACCAAGCGCCTCCGGTTGGGGTGGGACCCGAAGGATCCATTGCTGACAGCCAACTTCCAGCATCTGCTGCGGCCGACGGGACACCGTGACATCCACAAGACGCTCTTCGTCCAAGCCCGGCCGCTGCTGGAAGAGGCGGTCGCCAATGTCGGCACCGAGTACGTGTGGTGCCGCGACGCGCCCGATGTCCCACGAGCGGACACCGGCGAGCTCATCCCGTGGTCCTTGCCCTTGCCGAACAAGGGCGTCGATTCGCTGATCCGCGTCGCCGGCCACGCTTGCACGGTTGCCACGTCCGCGCTGACCGGGATGCGGTCCAGTGAACTGATGGAGCTGACGGTCGGCTGCCGCCGCACGGACGACACCGACGGCACCGGCCTGGCCCGGCACCGACTGGTCAGCAAGGTCGTCAAAGGGCGCCTATGGGGCGGCGAGGTGGACGAGTGGGTCGTCATCGACGAAGTCGTACGCGTCATCGCTCTGGCCGAGCAGCTCACCGACGCCCGGCCCGGACAGCCGTTGTTCGGCCCGTTCAATGGCTTCGAGTCCAGAGGGGCCATGACCTGGCTGCGGCAGTGGGTCGCCTCGCCCGCCGGGCGCCGCATGGGCCTGGAGGCGATCCCCGACGAACCGGTGCACCCCCGCCGCCTGCGGCGAACGCTGTCTGTCGAGATGGCCGCCCGTCCCGGTGGCCTGCTGGCCACCAAGGTCCACTTCAAGCATCTCCAGGTGGCCACCAGCGAGGGATACGCAGGTCGGCCGGGCGGCGCCCAGGCTGTCTTCCACCACGAGTGGAAGAAGGAGGAGGCGAAGGAGAAGGCCAAGCGGACCGTCGAGGCATACCGGCAGTTCGAACAGGGCCAGATGCCCGCCGGACCGGGAGCCGACTCCCTGCTGGCCACGTTCCGCGCCGTCGAAAGCGAGCTGGCCGACCATGAGCCGGGCCCGGCAAAGGTGGTCACCGACCGACAGATCGAGCTGCTGCTGAAGAAGAAGGTGTCGGTCCTGCACCTGTCCGCGGCGAACTACTGCTGGTTCGAGGACCCGGCGAAGGCGCTGTGTCTCAAGCTCGCCGGCACCCGGTCCGCGGCAGCTCCGCTGACTGGGCTGTGTGACAGCTCCCGCTGCCCGCAGGCCACCCACCACCTCGTTCACCGGTCCGTCTGGAAGACCGCGGCCGACAACGGCGCCGTCCTGCTAGCCAGCCCTCGTATCTCACCCACGGAGAAGGCCCGGCTGCGGGCCGAGCACGAGCGGTCCATGCGGGTCCTCGCACAGATCGACACGGCAGCCGGAAAGGCCTGATGACATGGCACTCAGCCACCAGCAGCGCGACCAGATCGAACGACGCGTCCGCGCAGCCATCGACCGGCTGCTGGCCGGGCAGATCCCGCCCGGCGGCGCCTGCGACGTCAAGACGCTCGCCCGCGAGGCGGGCATCTCCCGCGCGTCCCTCTACCGGACCTGGGGCCATCTCAAGGACGAGTTCGAGAAGCGGCGGGCAGCCGCCTGGGCGGCGGGCAGACAGCCCGACCCCCGTGAGGCCCGCATCGCACGGCTGCGTGATCTCAACCAGCGGATCACCGGCAAACTCGCCCGCACCCACACCGAGCTCACGCAGCTCAAGGAGCGTCACCGGCAGCTGCTGTCGGTCCTGGCAGCCAAAGACGACGAGGTCCAGCGGCTCTGCCGCCTGCTGGATACGTTCGGCGGCACGTCTCCGGCGCCAGTACGCGGCCAGCCGCAGGGGGGCGATGCCACGGGCGTCGTCCCCCTGCACCGAGGCTGAGTGGAGAACGTCTTTGGCCTGGCCAGGGTGTCGTGAAGTCTTACTCAATCTTGGGGCTGGGCTTCATGAAGAAGTCCTGAGTGAAATTGCCTGCTCTACCGCATACCTCAGCCCTAGACCAGCCGGTGGCGGGGTCGAGGTTCAGGACGAAGCCCTCGTAGCGGTCGCCCTCCACGCTGATCACGTCTTCGGCCCGCCAGATCGCCTCGAACTCCTCGCCCTCTTCCACATGCACGCGCTGGAAGTTGTGCTCTGGCCACATGTACTGGAGGACGCCGTCCATGCTGGGGCTCCCGGGCGTCGCCGAGTGCAGCGTGCAGGCGAAGGCGTACTTCCACTTGTCGCCGAGGGGGAGGCCGCTGGACGCGCCTATACGCATGACGTTCATCCGGTCTGCGACCCACCAGGACTCAATGAGGGTGCCTCGGATTCGGAGCATGTTGCCAAGCTGCTTCACTGCAGCCTTCCTCGCCCGGGCCATCTCCGCCTTGGATCGCTCCCTCAGCAGAACAGCTGCGTAGTCGGCGGCGTTCTTGTGCAGCAGGGCTACGCCCTCGACCCAGTACCAGGATTGATCACTATCAGAGCCGTGATTTGGCATTTGGGCGATTCTCCGGGCGTGTGCCTCTACCAGCGCTTTGTAGTAGCGCCGTACGTCCGGGTCGGTGCTGGGCCAGTCCGTCTGCATTCCGAACTTCCTAGCCTGGCTGCGATTGAAGATGCCCATGGAGTTCCTTCCCTTGGTCCGGGTTCAGGACAGGTCGGTCGCCCAAGTCCGAGCGGAAGTATGGCTGGTGCGCCAGCGGTCACCATGTGCGGTGCCGGACGAGAGCGCCGCCCGAGCGTAAGTGGATGCCAACCTGATCCGCCCATCACCCCTAGGGATGCATGTGGAAGCGCGACATGGACGCCGGATATCCGAGACAGCTATGCCCGGCCCCCAGCAGCCGCCAACACCCCACGACGGCTCGTGGACGAGACACGATGGAAGGTGGACACGGCCTTCGCCGCGTTAATCCAGTGGTCGCCGAGAGGGTGGACGGAGTCGAAAACGGCGGTGAGCGCGGCGACCAGGGCCAGGCCCTCGATGGCGCGGAGGCGATCGGTCATGCTGGGTGTGCTCCTCATCTCGATTTCGGGGTGGGGTATGCGGGGCGGCCGGCCTCTTGCCGATGCTGCGGACGCCCTGTGGTGCCTTCGCCCCCGGCCGGTCTCCGGCCGGGGGCGGTGGTGTTTCAGAACGGGGGCTCGTCCCAGGCCGGGACGGGCCAGAGCCGGATACGCAGCTCGCGGCGGTGGGCCCAGCAGCCGCACGCCTCCATCTCGGGGAAGGCGCCGCCGACCCACCAGCCGCCCTCGCCGTGGCAGCGCGGGCAGTCCGGCCGGGGGCGGGCGGTGATCTCGATGCGGTGCCGGTCGGCGTGCAGCGCGAGGTGGCTGGCCTTGCGTGCGGCGGCGGCCGTCGCCGCGGCGAGCGGGACAGCGGCGGCGAGCAGCAGGGTGGTGCGCAGGCCGGTCACGTCAGCGGGATGGCGCGGCAGGCGGTGGCGTGGTTGTTGGCGTCGGGCCGGATGCGGAAGAGGTAGTCCTTCTCCGGGCTGCGGGAGGTGTCGCCGCAGCCGTGGCACGTCCAGCGGTTGTCGTCGAAGTGCTCGCCGTTGCCGGTGACGTCGACGTAGCTGCCGCCGGTGGTGACGAACCGGATCAGCAGGCCCTTGGGGCGGGTGGGCTCAGTGAAGGCGGAGGTGCGGACGGCGGTGCTCATGGGTGGTGGTCCTCTCAGTTCAGGCGGCAAGCGAGTGCTTGGCCGTGGGAGCGGGATAGGTGGCGGGGTCGGCGGGCGTGCCGTCGTAGCACTCCAGGCAGAAGCCCAAGGTCTTGAGCGGGAGGCAGATGTAGTAGCGGCGGCCGCAGGGGCCGGGGCACGTCTGGCGTACGGCCATCGCCTTGTCGAGCGCGGCTTCCTTCGCGAGGGTCATCGGGAGCTTCGGCTTCGCCAGGTCGATCCGGTACAGCCACGCGAAGCGCCGGCCGCGACGGCATTCGATGCGGGCGACGGGCTCCTGGCCGCCGGGGCGCAGTCCCATCTGCCGCAGCTGGCGGCGGGTCGCGAGCTCCTCGCGTCCGGCCTGCTTCCACCGGAAGACCGGCAGGGTGCCGTCGCCGGGGTCGTTCGGGTCGACGTCGACCAGGTCCTCGTCCTGGTCGGCCATCACCTGCTCCAGGAGCCGGGGAGTCGGCGCTGGGGCCGCGGGTAGCGGGGGCCGGGGATGGTGGGGCGCGGGCGGCCGATCCTGCGGCGGGGCCGGGGGATGAGCACGATCAAACCCTCCGTGTCGGTGGCGTGGACGTGGATGCGCCCGCCGTCCCGGGTGGCGGGGCGGCGGGCGCGGGCGGAGCGGTAGGCCGGTCGGCCTGCCCGGTCACCGGCAGCCGGCCGCCCGGGGTGCGGGCGGCGGCGGACGGTGGCCAGACGGAGCGACCGGGTCAGCGGTTGAGCTGGCGGACGTTGTCCGGGGCCGGGCTGTCGGGCTGGGCGGGAATGTGGATCTGGGGCTGGACGGTGACCTGCGGGGCTCCGACAGTGGCGAACACCCGCGGGCGCAGGTTGAGCCCCCGCAGGGCGAAGGCGCTGGCGATCGTCCAGGCAAGGACGGCGATGGCGGTGGCGACGGTGCGCGAGGTCTCCGGGGTCGTCGTCCAGACCATCGCGATGCCTGCGATCCCCCAGGCCGTCCAGGTGAGCCGCACTCCGTTGCTGCGGGTCATGAACCCGGCGATCAGGGAGAACAGGCCGGTGGCCTGCCAGAGCGTGTAGACGGTGGAGGCGCTGATCGGCAGGCCGGCGGAGTGGGCGGCGATGTAGGAGCGGACGGGGTTGTCGATCGTGGCCCACACGCCGGTGGAGGTGTTGTCGCCGACCTGGACGTTCGGGACGGCGGTGAGGATGCGGTGCGCGGCGTCCAGGAGGACGTCGACGGCACCGTCGAAGAGCAGGACGACGAACGAGAACACGGCGACGGCGGCGAGGGCCTTGATCCAGTTGGCCATGCCGTGCCATCCGGCCTCGGGTGCGCGCCGTACGTCCTCCCACATCTCGTGGAAGACGCCGCCGTCGTCCCACGCCTCGTTCCACCAGGCGCGGGCTTCGGCGAGGCGGGGCTCCTTCTTCTGCGTGGCCGCCGGGCGGTCGTTGTCAGCGGCCGGGGTGGGGTCGTTGGGTGCCAAGGTGTGGCTGCTCCTTGTTCGAAAGGGGGCGGTGCGGGCCGGGCGGCCTGTCCCGTCCCCGGCGCCCAGGTGGGCGGGGCGGGGGCGAGGCAGGCAGCCCGGCTCATCCGTGGAACTTGTTGCGCCGGAAGACCGCCTTGCGGATGTTGACCGTGGTGCCGCCCTCGCTGCCGCCGCGCGAGGCTCCGCGCACGGCGAGGGCGAGGAAGACGAGAACGAACAGACCCGCCACGCTCATCACGACCTGGCCGGTCGCGGTGAGGATCGCGGGAAGCTGGGCAAGGGTGGGGGCCGCGGCGCCGATGCCGACCCCGGCGAGCGCGATGGAGCCGCCGGTCGACAGGGCGAGGGCGCTGTACTTCCAGACGAAGGCCGGCACGGCGCGCTGCGGCGCGACCATGGCGGGCGGCAGCGCGGGCACCGGGGCCGGGGCCATGATCTGGGGGTGGGCCGGGACCGGGGTGAGGGCCGCCCGCTGGTACTGCGCGCTGAGATAGCGCAGGGCTTCCTCCCTGCGGACCAGGTCGTAGACGCGCGCCATGTACGCCTCGTCCGTGGGCAGTCCGGAAGCAGCGTGGACGGGAGCGGCCGGGATGGTGCCGGGCCGGGCCTCGGGAAACAGGGCCCAGATCTGCTCCATGCCCTCGACCGGCAGGCCGGGCTGCGGTGCGGGGTGCTGGTAGTCGGTGAGGGTGAGGTCGCAGGGTTCCACGAGGTGCTCCTTGTCGGGAGAAAGGGGGCGGGGGAACGCGAAGGACCCGCCCGGCCGGGGTGGCTGGGCGGGTCCTTGGAGGCCCGGGTCGGGCCGCAGGGGGCGGGGCGGGGGTCAGCCGAGGCTGTAGAAGGCGACGAACGCGGCGGCGAGGACGCAGCCGAGCTTCGCCCACCACGGCCCGACTTCCCAGGCGCCCCAGAGCAGGGCGAGGGACACGCCGCGCAGACCCCAGCGGGCGAAGAACCCGAGCGGCTGGTGCTGCTGGAGTTCCTGGATCCGCTGGGTGCGCCGGTTCATCTCGTCCTGGAGGTGCGCGCGGGTGACAGCGTCGGCCGGGTCGGTGTTCTTGAACGTCTCGCTGTAGCGATGCCGTTCGACCTCGAGGCGCTCGATCTCCTCGTCCGCTGTCTCGAAGGACATGGTCACTCCTTGGTGTGCGAAGCGGTGGCGGCCACGAGGCCCAGCGCGCCCAAGTCGCGTGCGCTGTAGCCGAGTTCGTCGGCCAGCCTCATCACTACCACCTCCAGGTCCTGCGTCGAGACCAGGATGTCGCGTGCCTTGGAGCCCTCAGCGGGGCCGACGATGCCGTGGCCGTGGAGGAGTTCCATCAGCTGCTCCGCGAGGGCGAAGCCGATGCGCAGCTTGCGCTGGAGCATCGAGGCGGACCCGAACTGGGTGGAGACGAGCAGTTCGGCGGCCTGGAGGACCAGGCCGCCGTCGATGCCCTCGGGCAGCAGCTCCGTCCCGGCCGTCTCGACCGGGGCGGTGCTGGGCTGCTGGGCTGCGGCCTCCCGGGCGATGTAGCGGGTGTACTGCCCGGAGTCGTCCTTGATGGCCTTGCCGTCCTTGGCCCACGCCTGGAGCCAGCCGCCGACCGTGCGCGGCGCCGGGGTGGCCTCGTCGCCGAGCAGCTGCCTGAGCATCTCATGCAGGGCCTTGGGCGCGTACCCGGTTTCGCCGGCGGCGACCAGGAGCTCCCAGCCCTTCTCCCGTACATCGACCGGGAGGGAGGGGCGGGGGAGCGGTACCGCCTGCGGGGCGGCGGCCGGGGCCGCGGGGACGGGGATCGGCCCGGACGTCGGGTCGAGGCTGGCGTTGACGGCGGCGAACAGCTCCGCCGCGCCGCCGAAGCCTTCGAAGCCCTGTGGCACCGTGACGGCCGGGGCGGCCGCGGGGTGGCCGGCGACCCGGGCGGTGGCCGGGTCGGAGGCGAGCAGGGTAGCGGCGTCGATGATCTCCCCGGCGTTGTCGATGGCGTGCTGCGCGGACTCGGTGAGCGTCTGGCCCTTGTAGAGGTCGGGCAGGGTGCGCGCCCACCGCTGCGGGTAGTGCGCGCCGCTCTCCACCGACGCGGACAGCTGGTCCAGCTTCGGGCGCCGGGCGGCGGTCGCGGCGCAGATCTTGTCGGTGAGTTCGTCGACCAGGCGCCACACCTTCATCGCGGTGGGCTTCTTGGGCCCGAGGCGGGTGTGCATCGTCCAGCCGGCGCCCGCGACAGGGGCGTCCTTCGGGTCGATCTTGATGTAGCCGGGGAAGAGGTAGGCGAGCTCTTCGGCGTCGGAGACGGTCATGCCGACGCGCCACTTCGCCTGGATCTTCATGGTGGCGGTGACGACGTCCTGGGTGGCGCGCAGGCCGCAGACGAGGTTGCGCACGCGCATCGCGCGGCCCTCTTCGGCGACCTTGTCGAGCATCTCCTTGACGTCGAAGGGGAGGGAGGCGGTCTCGTCGGTGATGATGACGATGCCGGGGATCTCGTGGGAGATCGGCAGCTTGTTGTCGGTCTTCTTCTCGCGCATCAGCTGCTGGTAGCCGGCCTTGCGGGCGGCGATGATCTCTCCGGCCATCTTGAGCATGAGCCGGGCTTCGTCCTCGGTGTGCGCGATCCAGTCGACGATCGGCGCGGAGGCGAGGCCCTCGGTGGCCCACGGGGTGATCCACGGGAGGGCGACGCCGCCGCCGGTGATGTCAATGGCCCAGATCAGCGCGTCGGGCATGCGGGCGAGCTGGCCGGTGACGACGCGCAGGGTGTTGGTCTTGCCTGCGTCGGTCTCGCCGATGAGGATGCCGCAGTCGTTGCAGAGACTGCCCAGGGCCTGCTTGCCGTTGCGGTGCAGGCCGAAGGGGAACCGCTCGGTGAGCGTCAGCTCGGAGAAGTCCTCGGGGTAGGGGATGTCCTCGCTGATGACGTCCTTGAGGGTGACCTCGACAAGGATCGTGCCGCGGTGGGTGCCGGGGAAGATCTCGACGCCGCAGCCGTCGGCGAGGCGCAGGTCGGAGGCGAACTTCGGGCCGTAGCCGTTGAGGTCCGCCACGTCGGCGCCGCCGGAGGGCAGGTCGATCTCCACGGTGTAGCCGACCTTCTCAGGCCAGTGCTGCACGTCCTTGCCGACGCAGTTCTCCAGCCGGGCGACGCGCTTCATGCGGTCTTCCCAGTCGCGCAGGATGCCGACCGACTCGCGGCGCAACTTCAGCAGGCGCTTGCGCTCGGAGCGGTTGGGCTCCGAGCGGGTCGCGGAGGCGTTCGCGGCGATGCCGACGGCGACCAGGCCCAGGCCGGTGGCCCAGCCGGTGGAGGTGAGGGGCGCGGTCGCCAGCGCCCAGGACGCCCAGCCTGCCGCGGTGACCCAGGACAGGGCGCGGGTGGTAAGGGTGCCGACGGTGGTGCCCTCGCGCAGGTCGTGGACGGCTCCGGCGGCGGCCGCGAACCCGAGGGGAATGGCGGCGGCCTGCCAGGGCAGTCCGGTGAGCGGGGCGAGCATCACCATCGAGGCGGCGGTCTCGCTGGCGTATCCGAGGAAGGTGGTGTGGCCGCTGGGCAGCGACCAGTCCCAGTGACGCATGGACATGGGGAAGTTCTCCGTCCTGGTGAGGAAGGCGGGGCGAGGCAACAGCAGGGGAGCCGGTGGCCGGCCCTTGGGGGGCGGCCACCGGCTCCTGGTTCGCGCTCGGGGTGGGGGAGAAGGTCAGCGGGGGGTGTTCCACATGGCCTCGGCGGCCGGGCCCTTGCGGGGGTTGGTGTTGTGGCTAATCTCCAGCTGGTGGTCCTCGAGGAAGAGCTTCGCGGCCATGTCGGCGTCGTCGGCCGCCGCCCGGATCATCGTGACCAGCGTGCCGAGCTCGTCGGTGACGCGGTCGTCGACCGGGTACAGGTCGCGGGTGCGCTGGTGCAGGGCCTCGATCGCGTCGGCCAGGGCGTTGAGCCCGTAGCCCATGCCCTGGTACTCGGAGCCGACCTGCATCATGTGGACCGGGTCGAAGGTCCGGTAGAGCACGGCCATCAGGACGCAGCCCGACTCAATCCGGCCGGGCTGGAACATCGCGGCCGCGTCCGCGGAGGCCCCGTTCGGGGTGACGTTCCACATCCACTCGTTCGTCCTCGGTGCGACGATCCGCTCGATGTCGAACGCGTGGGCGTAGCGGAAGAGGGCGACCATGTTCTCCGCGCGGGAGGCGGCGTTGACCATCCGCTGCGCCGCCTCGGCGAGCTTGGCGATGGCCCGCTTGGAGCACGGGTACTTCTGGTCGGAGTTGACGGCCATCTGCTGAAGGGCCATCGCCGCGGCGCGGATGCCGTTGGGCAGACCGGCGTACTCGGCGGCGACCTCCATCATGCTGGTCGGGCTGTAGCCGGTGTACGAGGAGTGCGTGGCGCGCATGGCCAGGGCGAAGCGGGAGTTGTTGCCGTCCAGCACGGCGGTGCCGGCGGCGAGGGAGGGTCCGGTCACGTCGGTGTCCTTCCGGGGGTCGTTGACGGTGAGGTTGAGCTGGTCCGCCTTGGCTTCCTTGTCGTGGCGGGCCTTGGAGCGGCGGAAGAAGAACCGCCAGATTTGTCCGGCGGTCCGGACGGGGAAGGCGAACCCATGGAGCGGGTCGCGGTGCTTGGTGATCAGGCGCCAGGTGCCCCACAGGATGCCGAGCGGCAGGGTGAGGAGTCCGGCGAGCCCGGCGAGGAGTCCGGCTCCGGCGCAGCGGGCCCAGTGCCCGAGCTTGCGGGCGGCGATCCGGCGCATCCGGTACAGGCGGCCCGTCACCGGCCCGGCCTTGGTGCCGGAACCGGTGCCGGAGCCGCCGGCGGTACCGCCCCCCTTGTTCTTCTTGGAGCGACGGAGCTTGCCCGCCCAGCCGCGCATCTTCTGCATCGCGCGCCCGAGGCGGGACTTCGCCGGGGTGGTGCTGCCGGTGCTGCCGGACCCGGAGCCGTTGGAGCCGCCGGAGGAACCGGCGTTGCCGGTACCCGCGCCGCCGTTGTTGCGGCGCATCTTGTTGCCCCAGCCCTTGAGGGTCTGCCACGCCTTCCCGGTGCGGGACTGCTGACCGGCGCCGGCCTTCCCTCCGGGACCGTTCTTCCCGCTGCCGGTGCCCTTGGGGGTGTTGGCGCTGGGGCTGGTGCCGTTGCCCTGGCCGCCGTTTCCGCGGCCGCCCTTGCCGAGCAGTCCGCCCAGGCCGCGCCCGTTCTTCCCGGACCCGCCGCTGCCGGTGCCGTGGCCGGAGCCGCCGCCTGCGGCGTGGCGGCCGCCGGGGCGCTTGCCGCCGCCGGGGCCGGTGGAGCCGGGGCCGTTCATCCGCCCGCCGCCGTTGTTCATCCGGCCGCTGCGGTTGTTCATCTTGCCGCCGCCGCCCGCGCCGCTGCCTCCCCGGCCGCGACCACCGCCGCGCCCGAGCAGACCGCCCTTGCCCGCGCCCCCTCCGGCCCGGCCGGAGCCGCCGCCGGAGCGGTTCGCGGCGGCGTTCTTGCGGGCGGCGGAGACCTTCGAGCGCTTCTTCCGCCCGGCGAGCGCGGCAGCGGCGACGGCCACTCCGGCCGCGCCGGCGGCGATGAGTCCGGGCACTCCGGCGACGCCGTAGGCGATGCCCGTGGCGATTCCGGTTGCGTTCGTGCCGTGGACGATGAGCGGCAGCGCCTGGGGGCGGCCGCGGCTGGTCTTCTTCTTCTCCGGGGCCGGGTCGGTGGCCTCCGAGGGCTCGGTGACGATGGTGTATTCGTCGGTGTCCGCGCCCTCGGCGGTGGTGGTGTCCGGGGGCGCGGTCGCGGTGTCTGCCACGACGGATCTCCTCACATTGCGTAGCGGAGAGGCGAGGCGACGCGAGGTGAGGGCAGAGACCCCCTGTCACCCCCGCTTGGAGGGCTCAGCAGGGGACTGGGAGGGGGTTTCGCCCTCGCCTCGCCTCGCTTCGCCTCGCCTCGCCGCTACTTTCCGTAAACGGCGGGGTCGGGGGTGCAAAGGGTGCTTTCCGGGCCGTAGGTCGGCCTGGTCCGTGCTGGTGGAGCGTGTGACGCGGTCGGCCTGGCGGCCGCGGCCGGCCCCCGCAGCGCTCTGCCCGGCGGTGTGCCAAGCAGACGGTGCGAGGGACGACCGTGGGGGCCAGGAGGACCCTCGGATCTGGTTCCGTTTCAGGCTGCGGCCTGCTCCGGAGCCTCGTTGCCGCCGCCCTTGAGGAGCTCGACGGCGCGGGTCTTGCGGTCCTGCGCGGAGCCGGTGGAGATGCCCAGTTCGTCGGCGATGACGCGGACGGTCACCGTGCTCTCGCCCCGGGCCTCGATCATCGCGACGACCCGGTGCACGTCCCAGTCGACCTGCGACATCCGGGCCAGGGCCGCGGCCTCGACCGCGCGGGCCTCGTGTTCAGCGGCCCGCGCCCGGTGCTGCGCCGCTTCCTCGACCGCGGCCGCCTCCCGGGCCTTCGAGGCGGCGATCTCCTCCTTGTCGCGCTGCTCCTGCCGGGTCGTGTTCAGGGTCGCGGCGCGGTGTTCAGCCTCCTTCCGCTCGTGTTCAGCGGCCTCTTCGAGGGCCTTCTTGGTGGCGGCGTCGGCTGCGGCCCGGCGCTGCTCCTGCTCGGCGATGCCGGCCTTGCGGGCGAGCTCGTCGCGCTGGGCGCGGGCGGCAGCGTCGGCCTGGATCCGGCGCTCGGCCTCGGTGGCCTCGGTGGCCATCTGCTGCTTCTCCAGACCCCAGCTGGCCTGCACCTTCTCCCGGTCGATCTGGGCGAGGGTGCGCCGCTTCTCGGTCCCGTCGAAGAGCTCCTGGGCCTCGGCCGCAGCCTGGTCCTCGGCGAGCTTGAGCGCGTGCTGACGCTTGGCTTCGCGCAGTTGAGCATCGGCCTCGGCGCGCTGAATCTCCGCCTGAGCCTCGCGCTCCGCTTCGGCGCGGGCGATCTTCAGCTGACCCTCGGAGCGGATCCTGTCGACCTCTGCCTGAATGCGAGCGGCCCCGAGTTGAACATCGGCCTTGACTCGCTGAACCTCAGCCGCGGTCCGCTGAAAGGCCGCGTCCGCGAGACGCTTGGCCTCCCGGACTTCCTCCATCAGCGGGACCGCCAGGGCCTCGTCGACTGAAAGCCCGACCTTGGCGAGTTGAAAGGGGGCCAGCTCCTCCTGAACGGCCTTCCGGCGCCAGCGGCGGGTCTGGTACTTCGAGGCGAGGCGCTGCTCGTAAACCATCCACTCCTTGTGGTGGGCGAGCGCGACCTCGTAGTCGGTGATCTCGTCCTGCCGCATCAGCTTCCAGATCCGCCACGTCGTCCGCGGCTGGCACAGCCACCGCGTCAGGCGGATCTTGCCCATGCGGCGCGCGCCGTGGACCTCGCCGATGTGGGCCGCGTACAGGTGCGCGGCGATCTCGGAGAAGATCACCCACAGGGCGGCGAGGCCGGCGTGGCCGACCTGCGCGGGCAGGGTGTTGGCGGCCTCCCAGTTGAGGTAGATCGTCAGGACCGTACCGCCGCGGGGCACCCACTTGATCCACCACAGCGGGCGCCGGGCGCGGATCAGCAGCAGGTTGACGATGCCGAAAGCCAGGATCGACAGGTCGATGCCGACCGGCAGCAGCCACGGGTCCTCCCAGCCCCAGCCGCCCTGGGAGGCCGGCAGCGCGGCCTTGTCGTACAGGGCGCCGAAGCTGCTGTAGAGACCGAGGACTGCGACGCCGGTACCAAGCAGGACGCCGAAGACGGCGAGCCACAGCTCCCACTTCGCGTAGCCGCGCTCCTGTTCCTGCTCCGGTTCGTCGGCGTCGTGCGCGAGGTCCTGGTCGTGCTGGTCGTCGGGGTGGTCGGCCGGGTCGGTGACGTCCCAGGATCGCGGGTCGTCGTCGCCGTCCGGGCGGATCACGTCGGGCTTGCGGAAGTCGACGGCGGTCATGTGCTGGTCTCCGGGTCGTCGGTCGAGGTGAACGGGGTGAGGGCCAGGCCCACGCACAGCCGGACCAGGCCGAAGACGGCGAGGCCGACGGTCAGGTGCAGGCAGGTGGGCCACAGGCCGTTCGTGAACAGGTCGAACAGGGCGAGGACGGTGGCGACCAGCGCGGTGAGCGTGGCCAGCAGCGCCGTGAGCGGGCTGTGCGCCACGTACGTGTCGTCCGTCGTCTTGTCGGGGGCCGGGGTCGTGGTCGTCGTACTCACCGGGCACCCCCGCTGGTAGCGTTGGCCATGCGAATCGCTCCTTGTCAGCGGATCGCGAGAACAAAGGAGAGGCCCCCTGACCGGGGCCTTTCTGCTTTGTCGAGCCATCTCCGGCTCTCCGGCTCCGCCACGGCCTGGTCGGTCGTGGCGGATCGGGAGAACCGCCGGCCCCGGCGCGGAGGTGGACTCCGGCCGGGGCCGCGGCGGGTGGTTCAGGACTTCGCCTTGCCGTCGCGGTGCTCCTGGAGGTACTGGGCGAGCTGGATCTTCACGCTCGCCATGCCGGTGTAGGCGTTCATCGCCGCCCACACGCCGTGGTTCTCCTCGGCGCGCAGGAGCAGGTCGTACGCCTCGGCGACCAGGTCGTCAGGCTTGGCGTCGATGCGGCGCAGCGGGCTGATCATGCGGGCGAACATCCCCATGAAGGGCTCCTTCAAGGTGTGGCTCCTGGACTGTCACCAGGAGCAGGTCGCGGATCAACGGGGCGGCCCGGGGAGCGGGCCGCCGATGTGCGGTGGTGCTGCGGGGCGGGCGGCGAGTTGGCCGGCGCTCCCGCCGGGCGGGAGGGGTCAGGCCGCGTTGCGGGCCCGGTTGCGGGCTGCGCGGCGCTTCATGGCGCGGCGCTCGTCCTCGCTGAGCCCGCCCCAGACACCCGAGTCCTCGCCGAGCTCCAGCGCCCACTGGAGGCAGGTCTCCATGACGGGGCAGCGGCGGCAGACGGCCTTGGCTTCCTCGATCTGGAGCAGCGCCGGGCCGGTGTTGCCGATGGGGAAGAACAGGTCGGGGTCCTCCTCGCGGCACGCGCTGCGGTCCCGCCAGTTCTTGTTGACCGGCGCGTCGGCGGAGGGGGCGTAGCTGGTGCGTACGATGGTGGGGCGATTCATCAGGGCCTCCCAGAAGGTCCAGTGCAAGAGACAGCCCCGGGGTAGCCGCCCCGGGGCTGTTGCGTGTTGTGGCGGCCGGATGGCCGGAGCGGGCGGGAGCTCCCGGCGCTCTCCGCCGGCCCCGGCCGGACGGCGCGGGGACGACGGGCAGGGCCGGGTTCAGCGCTGCTTCTTGGAGCGGTTGTTGTAGGCGTCCTGGAGCTTGGCGAACCGCTCGTGGATCGGTGCCCCGACCTCGCACGGCTGCTCGGCCTGGCAGGCCGCGCAGGCACCGAGGTGCGTCGTGGAGTCCTCGAACGCCTTCATGTACCGCACGTACAGGTCGTCGGTCGGGCGGGCGGTCATCGGCCGCTGCCCTGTGAGGAGCGCTTGTTGACCTCGGCGAGCTTCCTGCTCAGCTCGTCGGGGTCGTCGGCCATCAGGGGGCGGACCAGCTGGTAGAAGCGGTCGGTCTCGTCCCGCTCCGGGCCGAGCTGGTTGTCCTCCTCCTCCATGTCGCTGTAGACGCCGTTTGACGGGTCCACGGGGAGAGGGCGTGCGATCATGTCGAGCATCAGGTCCTCCGAGTCAGGTCCTGGACAGCCCCGGGGGCGCAATCCTCGGGGCTGTCGCTGTTCACTCCCCGGCTGGGGAGTTGACTGCTGTACGAGCAGCCACGGCCCCGGCCGCCCTGTCATGCGGGGCGGCCGGGGCCGTGGTCGATCGTCTCGGTTTGCGGGTCAGGCGGCCGACGGGGCCGAGTTCCTCTGCTCGTACCGCTTGCCCAGTTCGGCCTGCCGCCGGTCGTGCGCCTCGGCGTCCTGCGGTGCCAGCGGGAGCTGAGGGCCGCGGAACTCGGAGAGCGAGCCCGCGATGCGCTCCGCACAGCGGTTGTTCGCCGTCTCGACCTCCTCGCCGCCTCGCTTGGCCCACTGCGCCCTGCGGACAGCCGGCGCCGTGAGCTTCCGCACGGTGCGGCGCTCCCGGCGCTCCTGCTCGTCGCGGGCCTCGCGGCGGGCGGGCTCCTGGTTGAGCGCGAGGACGTACCGGCGAGCCAGGATGCCGCCGTCCGTGCAGTGCTGGCCCTTGACGCAGAGCGTGCAGCCCTTGCGGTGGGCGAGGTAGGACTGGCGGGACATCTCCAGCGTGACCTCGGTGTTGATCCGGGAGACCGGAGCGGCCGGGGCCGGGAGGGGCTTGTAGAACTGCTGGGCGGCGCGCCGGTTCTCCTGCGGCATCGCGTCGCGCAGCAGGCGGTTCTGCCGGGCCTGCCAGCGCTGTACGTCGATGTCGATGACGACGACCTGGTCGGTGCCGGGGCAGAGGGTGTGCTTCTCGCCCTCGGCGAGCTTGTCGGAGATGCAGTGCTCGCGGATCTTGAGGACCGTGTCGCCCGTGATCCGGCGCCAGGTGCGGCAGTCAGGGCAGGCGATCGACTTCACTTCGCCGGGTCGGACGTTGTAGTCCTCCGGGGCCATGCTGCTGAGCCTGAGCGCCTCACGGCGGTTCGTGTTCTTGGTCCGGACGCGGCCGGGACGCTTGCGGGGCATCGAATCCTCCTGACGTGGATCGGGTGCGGGTGCTGCCTTCTCTGCCGCGCCAGGCCAACCTTTGGCGGTTGGTCCTGGCGGACAGACAGCGCAGCAGCGCCGTTCGAGGTGGATCAGGTGGAGCTATTCGGTACAGGCGTCTCGGCCGGGGGAGCTCGGCTCACCCCACTGCCTCCCGCCCCGGAGGGCAGAGACTCCCGCTGTTTCACGGTGGTACTCACTCGCTGCTCTCAGAAAGCCACGAGCTTTACGTACAAGGTGCACTATGTGTATAAGGTTGTCAAGGAGGTGTTCCCAATGACGACCCCGACCCTGCACCCACTGCTCTCCGAGCGCATGTGCTGCACTAGGAGCAGCTCAAGCGAGCAGTCACATAGGGAAGGAGCAGCGGTGGGCAATGGTCAGCCGGAGTACCAGCGCGTCATGGAGGACCTCCGCCGACAGATTGCCGCTGGCCATCTCGCAGTCGGAGACCCGATCCCCTCCACAGCCAAACTGGGCTCGCAGTACAACGTTTCCAGCACCGTGGTCCGACGAGCCGTCACCGAGCTCACAGCCGAAGGTCTCCTGTACGGACAGGCCGGGAAGGGCGTGTTCGTACAGGCCCGGCCAGCGACCGTCGAACCCACCGAAGGGCAACCGACCACGGCCGAACTCGTTGCCACTGTCAAGAGGCTCGAGACCAGGCTTGATGCCATGGCCGCTCGACTGGAAGCGCTTGAGCGCGAGCGAGAGAGCTGACCGCGTGCGCCGGGTGAGGCAAGTTCGCGGTTCACCGGGTCACCTCCTCATCCGTGGACTGCTTGTCTCTGGAGTAATCACACCCCGAGAGTCGCGGCGGGAACATCACAACGCCTTGTCGAAGCACGTACGCGACCTCATGCACGGGTTTTCAACATCTGCGTACACACCAGTTCTGAGGACCGCGCCATAGGCTCGCGAGCATGACGACGACGGAGGGGGACAGGGTGGGCAAATATCGAGCGGGGTGGACGCCAGACCGGTTGCGCGAGCAGCGCGAGGCCCATGGGTTGACCCTGGAGAAGGCCGGCGAGCGCCTTCGTGAGGTCGCCGAGCAGGCAAAGCTCCGAGGTATCCCCGCTGCCAACCCTCAGACTTTGTGGCAGCACGAGCAGGGTGAGGTATATCCCGGACCGCACTACCGGCGGGCCTACTGCCTCCTGTACCGGGCGACGGAGCCGGACCTGGGCTTTCGAAACGCGCTGCCGGGCGAAGAGACCTCCTTCAAGCTGACGCCGATTGATGACCGCGTCAACGGCGCGCATGTCTTGGCGGTCGAACGGGCAATCCACCGAATCGGGCCCGGCACAGATGAGGCTGACCACTTCGCACTGCAGCAGCGCATTATCGACGCATGGAAGCGCCGGCACACCGGCGGCGACCCGCACCGTCCGGTGCTGATCCTGGTGGGTGGGTACGCCGGGTCGGGGAAGACGGAGCTCGCCCGCTTCTTTGTCCAGCTGACCGGCTGGCCGCTGCTCGACAAGGACCCCCTCACTCGCCCTCTGGTGGAGAAACTGCTGGTTGCACTTGGCGGCGACCCGAACGACCGCCACACCGACCTCTACAAAGACCAGGTTCGTCCCGTGGAGTACGACTGCCTGATGCAGTCGGCCATGGCCAACATCCGGTGCGGGATCAGCACCGTGCTTTCCGCACCATTCATCGCGGAGATGACCGACTCTGCCTGGATGCAGCGCTTGTCCAATCGGGCGAACGCGATGGGCGTCGACGTGTTCCCGGTGTGGGTGCGCTGCGACGAGGAGTCGATGCGGGAGTACATCGGATTCCGCTCGGCAGCCCGAGACGCGTGGAAACTCGCCCGGTGGGAGGAGTACATGGCGACGATCGACCTGGACCTGCGGCCAGCGGTTCCGCACCTGGTCGTCGATAACCGTCTGGGCACCGCGGTGACGCTTGCGGACCAGGCACGCCAGGCGATGGGGGCCATGTACGCATGATCTCGAAGAGGGGAGTCATCCTCTACGGTCCGCCAGCAGCGGGCAAGGACACCGTCACCACCGCGCTCACCGAGCTGAGTCCGGCGTACGCGCAGTTCGCGCGGCTCAAAGTCGGCACGGGCAAGTCCGCTGGGTACCGGATGGGTACAGCCAAGCAGCTCCGCGAGCTGGACGCTGCGGGCGCCGTCGTTTACGCGAACAGCCGGTACGGCAACACCTACGTCATCGACGCGCCCGGGCTGGACGACGCGTTCGCGGCTGGCGTCCCGGTGGTGCACCTCGGGCAGGTCGACGGTGTCCGGGCCCTGGTCGACGGCTACCCAGCGAGCTGGTCCGTGGTGCTGCTGTGGTGCTCTCGCGACGCTACGGCAGAGCGGTCCGTCGGCCGGGGAGACAGGGACACCGCGGCGCGTCTGACGGCGTGGGATGCAACCCGCGAGGATCTGGACGCACACCCGGAGACGGCCTGGGACCTGACGGTGGACACCACGATGGCGTCGCCGCAGGAGGCGGCGCGGCTCATCGACCAGCTGCTGCAGGCGGGGGTATCGACAGCATGAGCGCGGGCTACGGCTGGGCAAGTCGGTCCAGGGCATCGGTGAGCGTGAGCTCGCCGTTGTCCTGGACGTCGTGCCACCGTGCCAGCGTGGATGCGGCCGCCCGCAGCAACTCCGGCGGAAGGCCGGCGGCGGCGAGCGTGTCGGCGGCTTCCTCCAGCTCCGGGCCCCAGCGCCAGGCGCGGGCTGCGGTCTTGGCGATGTACTGCGGTTCGGAGAGGTACGAGTCGGTGCGCTTCGAGGCGACCTCGAGGAGCTCCTGGTCCACGCCGTGCTCGCGCGCCATCCCGACCGCGAGTGCCACCAGGACCCGTGACGTTTTCTGGAAGCTCGTGTACGCCAGTTTCAGCGCGGACGCCTTCCCGACCTCCGTGCCCAGCACCACGGTCCGGACGGCGGTGCCCGCAAAGAGGGCCTCGATCCTCTCGGTCGCCGCGTTCGGCCCGGACATGTACAGGCTCGGTGTTTTACTGCCGATCGGTGGGGAGCCGACGACACCGCCGTCCACGACGGTCGCATCTGGTTCAAGCAGCGCAGTGATGCGCTGCGCCCGCTCCGGGTTGATGGCGTTCGCCTCCACGTACACTCCGGCGAAGCCGTGCCGGGCGACGTCGCGGGCGAGGTACTCGGCTGCTGATGGCGGGCAGAGGCTGATGACGATGTCGCTGCAGTCGAGCAGCGCGGACAGCGTACTTACCGGCGTCAGGCCGAACTGTTCGGCGCGCGCTGCCGACACGCTGCTGCGCCCGGCCTCACACCAGAGGACCGCGGCGGCGTTGGCTGCAGCGCATGCGGCCACTGCGGCACCCATGCTGCCGGGGTGGAGGATGCCGACGGTGGGCTGGTCCACAGTGCTACTCCGAGGTTTCGTTGAGCAGGATGGCGATGGCGTCGGTGGCGTCGTCGACAGTGTGGTCTGCGGCGCGAAGGCCGTCGGGCCAGGGCCGGCCGCAAAGCCAGATGGTGCGCAGACCCGCGTGGTGTCCGCCGCCGATGTCTCCGGCTGGGTTGTCGCCGATCATCCAGCCGCCATCCGCCAGGCTTCGGCCGCAGCTGCTCGCCGCGAGCTCGAAGAGCTCGCGGGCCGGCTTGCGGATCTCCAGGTCGCCGGAGGCCGCGACGCCGTCGACCAGGTTGGCGATGCCGGCTGCGGCGAGCTTGGCCCGCTGGATGTCACCGGCCCCGTTGGTGACGATGCCGATGGTCCAGGCTGCCGCTCGCAGTTGACTCAGGCCCCCGAGGATCTCCGGTCGGCAGGTGACAGCCCCGGCGATCAGATCGACGTACTCCTGCCACAGCTGCTCGGCGGGCTCTGTCAGTCCGAAGTCGGTGCGCAGGCGGGCGAAGTCGCTGGGGTTGGCGCGGTCGGCCAGCACCCCGCGCAGCCACTGCTCGATGGAGGTGTCGAAGGTGTGGGCGCGGCACAGCGCGGTTACGGCGTCGCTGAGTGCGGCCTGACGGTCGATCAGCGTGCCGTCCAGGTCGAAGAGGGCGAGCATGCAACCCACCCTATCGATGGTTTGGTTGACGCCCACAAAGGCCGCTCCCGTGGTGTATCTTTCGGGGCAACATCGATCATGCGAGGTTGGATCATGGCCGACGCGGACCCGTTGCAGCGGGTGAACGCTCTACTGGACGACGTCCTGCCGCCGCCGTGGGTGCGGCAGCAGCTACGCCTCGCCGCGGGCCTCACCCAACTTGAGGTCGCCGAAGCTGTGGGCGTCCAACGCCTCGCTATTGCTCGTTGGGAGCTGGGACAGGTCCAACCGCGCCGGCCTCACCGCGCCGTCTATATCCACCTGCTCAAGCGGCTCGCAGACCGCTTCCCTGAGGCCGCACAGCTGGATGAGGGCATGCCGACGCCGATCTCCGAGAGGGGATCGGGATGACCTAAAGGCCATCGACCGCACGCCAGGCGGATTAACCACCCGCTCCTCGCGCGGCCCGTCTACCGACCGGATTAACCACCCGCGTCGGCCACTCAGGTCCCAGTGACAGCTGGCCCTGAGCCGCGGCTCACCGAGCCGCTCATTTCTCACTCGACCCCTAACCAGGGCCACCGCTACACCGGCCACTCACCACGGCCACCACAGCCGCGTCAGCACCAGCTACGCGCGCTTCACCGCGGCGCCCCCACCACAGGGGCTCTGCGTTTCAGCTCCACCGAGACGAGAGGCGACATCTCCACCCGCCGTTCGGTGTCCGCCCGCTCCTCCCGGAGGGGGCTGCCACCTACATCCACTCACCTACCAGGCCGCTTCGCGGACTGTGTCAGGTTGCATATGGAAGTTGGTGTCCCCGTCATAGTGCACGATCTGGCGTTCACTGAAAAGCCGACCGATGCCCGTTTCATCCCGTTTGAGGCATTGTCGGGCTTCAGTTTGATCAGATTCACAGCCTGGTCTCGCGACAACGCGACCGGTGTCGCATTGCTTGTGCCCGCCGACAGCGTCCCGTCCTGCGGGACGCGCTTCAAGATTCTTGCCCGCCGGGCGGGAGCGAACAGGGCTCTCGCCAGTTCGCGGGCTCTGTCCACAGGGCGCCGCCACGGAGCTCACCGGCCCGCCCGAATGATCTCTATCTCGTCCTTCCGGGCGGGCCGGTGAGCTCCGTGGCGGCGCCGGCCGCCGTAATGCTGCCCGCGCCGCGCCGCGCCGTCGACGACACCCACACGGTCGCCGTGATGCGCCAGCTGTTCGTAGCCGAGGCGTCGCAGTGGCTTTCGACATCTTCGGGCCGAATCGCGGGCGAGGGCTACAGCTGGATGCAGGCGGTCCACTGGGTCGCCGGGTCCGGGCTGTACAACCCGCGCCAGCACAAGTCACACGGGCCGCGCTCCTTCGGCGTATCAACGGTGCGGGTCGCCCAGGAACTGGCGGAGCTGTTCCCATGCCGTCCGGGCATCGAGTACCTGGTGCGCCGTACCCGCCTGTCGGAGCGGACGGTGGAGTACCACCTGCAGATGCTGCGGGAGACCGGGCTACTCGCGTGGATCGTCAAGGGCACCCGGGTGTCCGGCGGTCCGGCCCAGGCGAGCGAGTTCGCGCGGATGATCCCGGTGGAGTTCGACATCGCGCTGGGGATCCGTACGGTGCAGCGGGATGAGGCGGATCCGGCGTACACGCGGGCGGTGTCCGGGATCGCTGAGTCCGGCCGGGAGCTGATCGCGAAGCTGGCGAAGAAGGCGTCCCGGAAGGTGCGGCGGCCGCGGGCGAAGAAGTCCTCGAGGACCCCGGCGAAGGGTGCCCGCCAGGGTGCTGAGCAGTCGGTTGTGACTGCCGTTTCCGGTGAGACCCGTTGCACCCCAAAGCAGGTGGGTACCTCTAGCTGTCCCTCTACCAGTACTACTTCGCTTCCCCCTGAGAGCAAGCTCGCCAGCGGGCAGAGCGATTGCTCCACCCCGAAGAAGGGCAAGCGCAGCCGCCGGAACCTCAACGGCGTGGGCCGCCGCTTCCAGCTGGCTACCGAACTGATCCGGGAAGTCCCCTGGCTGGGCCGCGCGTCGATTCCTCGGATCGCCTGGGTGGCCCGGCACGTCGCTGATGCGGGCTGGAGCGCATCCGAGGTTCAGGCGTGGCTGCACGTCCGGGGCGAGGCCGACACCGTTCACCGCGCCTCGGGACTCCTGGCGACCCTGCTGCACGGCGCCGAGCAGGTCGTCCGGACGCCGGAGGCCCGGGCCTCAATGGTGTCGGAGTGGCGCGACTCCAGGATCGCTGCTGCCCGGCGCCACCAGGAGCTCGAAGCAGTTCCTCAGGGGCCCCGCAGCCGGGCCGCGCAGGCCGCCTGGCTGCCCTACCTCACCGCCCGCCAGGCCCTACCCGCCAACTACGACAAGACCGCGGGCACCGTGGTCGACCAGCACACCGATCTGGGGCTGAGCGCCCAGGAGGCCGCGGACATGCGGGTCCTGGGCTGGAGCGAGTACCGCCAGGGACAGAACAGCCTGGTCCGCTCCATCGTCACCAGCTCCGGCCGGCCCGCCGCCGAGCAGATCTTCGGTGCGGAGCTCGTCCACCGCGCCCTCAATATCCCCCGACCCACCCGTCCGACGACCACCGCCCACCGCCGGTAGGGAGCCTTTCGTGATCAACAACTCGGCCAGCGCCCCTCAGGCCCCGGAATCTGGTGTCGACCTCGCCCGCCAGGCCCTCGCCGCCGCCCGCGCCGCAGCCAAGCAGCGAGGCGCGCGTCCCAGCGGATCCCGCAAGGCACACCGCACCCGCGCCACCAGGCAACCGGACGGCCGCGAGCCCATCGGCTTCCAGCAGCTCCTGGCCAACCTCATCACCGACCGCGCCTGGGAACTCCCCGCAGCCGGAGGCTCCCTCGTAGACGAGTGGCCGACCATCGCCACCGATCTCGCCGGACACGTCGCTCTCGCCGGCTACGACGCGGCCACCGGTGAACTCGCGGTACGCCCCGTCTCCGCCCCGTACGCCACCGCCGCCCGGCTGCACACCCGCCAGATCATCGACGCCGCCAACCACGTCATGCGCTCCACCACTGCCGTCCGCACTCTCCGGATCCTGCCGCCCGGCATCACCCCCACCGCTCCGTACCCAGCCGACACAACCCCCGCCACCCCAGAACCTGCAGTACCCGTCCAGCAGGCCCCGCACTACGAGCAGCCCGCCGGCTACCGCCAGGCTCTCGCGCTGCACCACGCCCACCGCTTCACCCATCGTGCAGACGCCCACATCGCTCAAGCCGCACGCGAGCAAATCCGCACCAGGATCCTCGAACCAGAACACGCCTTCCGCGAAGGGCTCGCTGAAGCCGAGCACCTGCGCGAGCAGGCGGAACGGAACAAGGCCACGAACACCGCAGAATCCCGCGCGCTGGCCCGGGCCCGCAGCGAGAAGGCTGGACTCACCCGCTTACCGCACCAGGCCACCGCAGCCCAGTACTAGCACGGGTGACCTGGTTGCTGCACACTTCTCCGCGCGCTTGGGGCGGGCGCAGCGTCGGAGAGGGTTCCTCAATCGGCTACCGGCGGGCGAACCTGGTCGTAGGCGGCCCGACGCCTCCTGGCTTGGCTTGGTCAGGCGTCCGAATCGGCTTGCCAGCGCCGGTGCGTGATCCGCCGTTTGGTGTACTTGGGCCGGCACTTCCAGCAGAGCCATCCCACCCCCGCGACGAGCTCCTGCTCCGGCACCCGCCCCGTCTTGCCATTCAGGCAGCCCTTCTCCGCACAGCGTGTGCGCTGAGCCTGGCGGATTTCCGGGGTAAAGGTCGCCGCGGTGACGGGCTTGATATAGCGGATGCAGAAGCCATGGCCGATGGGGTCGAAATGCTCGCATTCACGGGGGTGGGCGTCGGGCGCAGTGCTGCCGGTGCCGTGCGACGGGCAGCGTTGGCTGCGCCAGCGGACACTGTCCTGGTAGGTGACGTTGTTGAGGCTCCAGACCCACATGGTCTGGCCCTCCCACAGAGCTGGCTCGTCGAGACGGCCCCTGGGGTAGGGGATCTGCTGTTCGGCCCATTCGCCCTGGTAAATGGCATCCGGATCAAGAACGAGGCCACTGCAGCGCTCTCCTGTGACTTCGGACAGGGCTACACAGCGGAGTTCGCCGACAGTGGTGGGCACCACCATGTGCACAGAGTGGTAAGCGATGATGTCCCGGCACTGCCGATTGACCGGCCTTGCCTCGGGGCCTTCTTCCTCCGGCGTCTCGATCAGGGGAGCGCTGAAGCGCCCCTCGCGAACTGCGGCCTGCATGTTCAGGGACGACTGGCGGTACAGGTCAGCCAGGCCCGGATCCTTGAACTCATCGTGCTCGATTCCCGGACAGACGACCGGATGTGGGATCCAGCAGAAGTCGCCCACGGCTCCCTGCCGGGCGAGGCCAGCATCAACGCTCCACTGCACGTTCTCAGGAACACGAGCGGTCGGGAACTCCCGGGGCAGCAGCGGGATCCGACCGCCATCGGCCCGGTCGTACCACCAGATGGTGTTGTAGCAGTACAAACACCGGCCCACGCTGTCGCGCCGCAGTGCCTTGGAGGGGTTATGCGGGTGCAGGCGCATGGACTGCGACGGCTGGCTGGTGCTGTCCCACGGGGCAGGCGTGCTCACAGGCTCCTTTGTACGGCTACAACGGCCGTCACGTACAGCATGATTGTGGATCTGAGGAGGATTGCCAGTGCTCTATGGCAGGAGGGTGAGTGGAGCAGCGCCTGGACCTTGCCCGGGTTGTGCTGCAGCAGGCCCGGGAGGACGCCCGGCGGCGCCGCGGTGGAGGCGTTCTGCCACGCCGGGCACGGCACCGGTCGGGCGCGGTCCCCGTGGAAGCGGCGCTGTCGGAGCTGCTTGCTGAGCGCGGATGGAGGATGCCAACCCGGCATCCGCTTGCCGCAGCCTGGGCTGACATCGTCGGGCCGGAGATCGCCGGGCATCTGCTGGTCGTCGCTGTTGACGGCGGCCAGCTGGTGGTGCGTGCTGACTCGAAGGCGTGGGCGGCTCAGATTCGGCTCCTCGAGCCACATCTTGTTACGCAGCTGAACCAGCATCTGGGTCATGAGGCGGTGCGGTGTATGCAGGTACTGACCCCCCAGGATGCCCAGTTGCCGGCGGAACGGGCTTATGGATCTCCGAGAGCCGGACATCCGCCTGCCGGGCGGACACCCCTCATGTCGGCCGTGGCGGCACAGCCCGGTGAGGAAACGACGCCAGCACCGTTCTACGCCCCGGTGGAGGCATCGGACGAGCGGCCGGTATCGGAGAAGGTCCGTGCCCTGGCGCGGCGGCGCGCCCGTGCGTGGCGGGGTCTTTGACAAGCGTCGGGGCTTGGTGCGCTGGCTGGCTACCCTGACGGGGGACCTGCGGAAGGTGCCGGACAGCGGGAGGATTCACATGGCCGAGGACGGCATCGAGCAGGTCCAGCCCAACGATTTGCAGGCCGAGAGGGCCGTCCTGCGCGCGATGCTGTTCTCCACCGACGCCATCGCGGACGTCGTGGAGATCCTCCGTCGCCGTGACTTCCACCGGCCTGCCCACAGCCTCATCTACCACGCTGTGCTGGCCGTCTACGCGGCGAATCAGACGCCCACCCCGTTCAGCGTGTGCGAGCACCTGACCGAGTCAGGAGAACTCGAGGCGGCCGGCGGCGCGGAGTACATCAATGCCCTCGCTGGCAGCAAACCCTCCGGGAAGTCCTGGAGCGCCCAGGCCGAGCGGATCCAATCGACCGCCAGGCTACGCCGTCTGCAGGCCGCGGCCGCCAACATCCACGACCTTGCGGCCAACGGCACCCCGGAGTTCGTCGACCGCATCGTCGACGCCGCCGAATCCGAGATCTTCGCAGCCGGAAGCGAAAACGCCGGGAGTATCCCACCTGCCTACGTTCTCGGTGACATCTGCGAGGATACCCTCGACGAGATCGAGGCCGTCGGACGCAGAGCGGGCGCCGTGTCTGCGGGGGTACCCACCGGGTTCACCGACCTGGACTCGCTGACTGGCGGCCTGCGCCCGGGCACTCTCACTGTCATTGCCGCCCGCCCCGCTATGGGGAAGTCCACCCTGGTGGCGGACTTCCTGCGCTCGGCCTGTATCAAGAGCAACCTGCCTGCCTTGTTGTTCACCCTGGAGTCACGCAGGACAGAGGTCGTCATGCGGCTGCTGTCTGCGGAGGCCCGCGTCGCGCTGCACCACATGCGTTCCGGCACCATGACCGACGACGACTGGACCCGCCTCGCCCGCCGCATGCCCGACGTCTCCGCCGCCCCGCTCTACGTGCAGGACAGCTCGCACGCCACGTTCACAGAGATCCGGGCCCAGAGCCGACGTCTGCATCTTCAGCGCAGCATCGAGCTCATCGTCGTCGACGACCTTCAGATGCTCACCTACGGCACGCGGCCCTTCGCCTCCCGGTATGAGGAGATCTCGGAGATCTCCCGCTGTCTGAAACTCCTCGCTAAGGAACTCGACATCCCGGTCGTAGCCATCTCGCAGCTCAATCGCGGTCCCGAACAGAGGACGGACAAGAAGCCGCAGATCAGCGACCTACGAGACTCCGGAGCGTTGGAAGACAACGCCGACCTGGTCATCCTCCTCCACCGCGAGGATGCGTACGAAAAGGAATCCCCTCGCGCAGGCGAGGCGGACCTCATCGTGGCAAAACACAGGCATGGCCCCACGGCAACCATCACGGTGGCCTTCCAGGGTCACTATTCGCGGTTCGTGGACATGGCCAACACGTAGCACCCGAGCTGTAGGGTCTCAAAATTCGCGGCACAATCTCAGCCCCGATGGCACATCGGTGGCACTTGTGCCGTCTTCGTGAGACTCGCTGGTCGAAGCGTTCACCGTCTCCTTTCCAGCTTGACCGATCCGCAGGATTCATCCCTCAACCATGAGACAGGGCGGAATAGTGCAACGCATCTGGCTCGGCATCATGGCCAGGTGACCACATGGATGCGCTGCTACTGGGACGAGGAAGACACCTGGTTCTACTTCGAGGTCGACGCCGAAGGCTGGGTGATCCGGCAGGTCGAACTCGAAGGACTTGAGCTGATCCCGATCGCAGCTGCCTCACTCGCCGAGTGGCAGCGGGCCCGCGACGCAGGCCGCCTCGACGAGTACGACAGCAAGTTCGGGATCACCGCCGAGCTGCCCATCTCAGAATGGGAAGGCCACGACCCTGAACAACTCACCTTCGAGGAGTTCGAGGAAGTCTGGGGGTCTGCCCGTCGCAAGATTGCATCCCGGCCCGGCTGACCGCTCGGCCCCGCGGAGGCACCTTGGCATCATCGCTGCATGACCCCGACCCTTCCCCGCACCGTCCGAGCCGTCGACACCGCTCAGCTCCTGGACCTGGCGGGCGGCTCGGTTGCGCAGGGAACGCATATGTCGCTCCCTGCCTTCCCCAGTTGGTTCACTCCGTGAACCAACCGAAGAGCCGCAGTGGGGAATTCGGGCTTCGGCGCATACTTCGTGACGTCCGCTGTCTCACGATGTTGGTCAGCGGGGCGGGAAGGGCGCCAGACTAAGATCCCACTGCTCGGCGGCGTGAAGCAGCGCATCCGTATCCGTCCGTACCTCCACGGCGTACTGGTAAATGCCCGTGCTCTCAGCACCCTGCTCCCATGGAGGTGCAGCCTCCAAGGACAGGTGAACGCGAATCACCGCCAAGCCCTCGCTCCGGTCGGCGAGGCTGAAGCCTAGGACCGGCTCGACGAACCAGGTGTCCGGAGACAACTCGCCTTCGGCATCTCGACCGGTCGCGGGTACTGTCTCAGCGGCCACCGCGCGCAGCCAGGCGGTAACCTCACGGGCCTCGTCGGTCAGCAGACATGGATCATCGAACGACCAGCTGCCCTTGGGAGTCGTCACCTTTCCACCGATGACCAGCCAGTTGTCGTCGTATGAGTCTCCCGGGGCGGCGGGGAACTGATAGCGCAGGGGCCAGAGCTCGACGCTGCTCACATGATCATTCAGAAGCACGACCGCAGAATGTCACATTCAGCCCGGTAACCCCAGGTCAGGAGACTGCCCCGGTCATGGAGGCTGAGCGAGGACGAGGGTCCGCAGGAGTGCGAAGGAGGCCCGGCAGATGGCATCCCCCGCTAAGCCGCGCTGACCACGTCAGTCGTGGTCAGGAAGCCGGTGGCTGAGGTCGGTTGCCCAGGCCGCGGCCCACCCTCGAACCGCTGCGATCTCTGCGGCGTCGAGGCCGTAGGCGGCGTATTCCTCGTCGTCGTACCAGTCGGCGCCGGCGAGACGGTCACGGAGGTCTTCCAGGCGGAACTCGTCGCGGCCGTGCCGGTGGCCGAGGTGCTCGAGTTCGGGCGGGCTGCAGTGCTGGGAGGCGGCGTGGACGTCGATGAGGTCGCGGACGGCGCCGCGGTCGGCGAGGGCGCGGACTTTGGTGCCGACGACGTCGTCGAAGGCCAGGACGGGCCCGTACTCCGTTGTGGCGGGCGCGGACCAGAAGTTCTCTTTGAGGATGTCGACCTCGCAGGCGTCACCGTCGGAGTCAGTGATGACGAGGCGGGCGGAGAGCGGGTCGACGCCACGGACGGTCACGCTCCAACCGCGTGCTGTCAGCTGTCGGGCGAGGTCCTCGGCGATGCTGCCCATCGGGGCGGGATTCTCGGTGGCGACGTCGAGGTCCTGGCTGAGGCGTTCGACGAGGCCATGGGCCTGGACGGCGTACCCGCCGGTGAGCACCAGGGGGTAGGGGCTGCCGATGGCGATGACGTCGGCGAGGAGCCGGCGGTGCAGCGGGGTGAGCTTCACGCTGCTGCGGTGCGGGTGCGGAGCTGTGGGAAGGTCTCCTCCCACACGTCGCGTACATGTCGGCTGACCAGGGTCCGCAGCACCGGCCACTGCTCGGCCAGGAGGTCACCGTTGAGGTAGGTGGTGAGGTCGTCGTGCTGGCCTTCGGCGAGCACGGTGCGGTACAGGCTCATGCGCTGCCGGGGCCGGTCGAGATCGTACGCGCGCAGGCCAGACCAGGCCAGGTGCAGGGGGAGATGCACGGTCCCGGAGCAGGGGCCGGCGAGGTCGCCCAGCGCAGAAGGCAGGCGGTGGGTGTAGCGGTGGCGCAGGACGGCTGCCGTCGCCGTGGGTGCCGGGTGGTGCTGCGGAGACATGCCCTCAGTATCGCTGCCGATGGTCTTCGCGGTGCACTTTCCGGCCCCACGGACTCTCTGGGGGGTACGGCCCGCGGGTAGGCAATTCTGCCGCCCCGGGTGGCCGAGGCAGGTCGCCGCCTGGACCGTGTCGCCGCATCCGCCTGATGGAGGCCGTCGTCCTGGGCGAGCTGACCAGGGTCGAGGGCTTTGCGGGCTGTACGGACGGCCCGCAGGCGCTCGCCGACCGGCTCGTTCGGCGCTTGGACGAGCAGCTGCGCACACAGCGTTTGGGGAGGCGGCCACACCGGCCGCGCGAGCCGCTGCTTCACCAGCCCAGACTCGGTACTGCCGTCGGTGGGAGGCCGCTGTCGTCGAGGGTGATCAGGCCGGTCTCGGGAGTGAAGGGTTGGTAGTGGGCGCGGGGAATCCGGTTACACATCGGCTGCCCGTGGGGCACGGCATCCCTGACCTTTCGGTCCGGTGCACCTCGGCCCCCTGTCGGGGAGTGCGGGGTTAGTGAGGATGGGTCTCAGGGCCTTGATCAGTGCCGCGTCAAGCGGTGGCGCAGCTGCAACCCGGTGGCGGATGTAGGCGACGACTTCGTCGCCGAGGATGGCGTGTCGACAGGCGCGACAGGTCATGGGGAGTCCCCTTTCCCGTGGAGGTCCGGCTACGGCGTAGCCGGACCTGCGGGTGTGCTGCGAATCAGGGGGCGGTCTCGTAGACGACGGTGGTGGTGGGGCAGTCCTCGGCCAGGCCGAGAAGGGCTTGGCGCTCGGCGTCGTCTGCGGCAAGGCTCCAGCGGAGCTTGGTTGCAACCCATGTCGCGGCGTAGGTGCAGTGGTAGGAGCCGTCCGACGGCAGCCACTCCGCCGGGTCCTTGTCGCTCTTGCTGCGGTTGGAGGCGGCTGAGACCGCGATCAGAGTGTCGGGGCTGTTCTGGTCATTCGCGTACGCCTCGCGGCGGGCGGCGTCCCAGGCGTAGCCGCCGGAGTCGTGGACCTCAGCCAGCGGTACAAAATGATCAACGTCAAGTCGGGCGGCGTCGGTGACGACGAGGTTGTCGTACGGGCTCCGCCAGGAGCCGCCGGTCAGCTTGCAGCCGGTAGCCACCTGCGGAGCGACGACTGCCTCGGCCAGGATTACCTCCTTGCGGGTGTCGCAGCCGTCGCCGCCGTTCAGGCCCTTGTTCCAGTGCTTGTACAGGTCCCGCTTGTACCCGGCCCGCTGCTCGTCGGCGACAGGAATTTGGTCAATCGCCTCGTACAGCAGGACCGGGGCACGCAGTCCGAGGGTGCCGGCAGCGGTCGCCGGGAGCGCAGTCGGCCGGGACGGTGTTGCCTGGGCGACCGGAGAACCGACGGTGAGGAGGGGGAGAGTGAGGAGGGCGAACATTGACAGCCCGCGTCGCATCAAGTTGTTGATCATGCTCGGGTTCTAGCGGCCCGCGCGCTGGCAGCACACCCCAAGATCAGCCTTGTCACCCACCCGGGTGGCCGGATTCACCGGTGAAACGATCGTGCGCGCTGCAGTAATTGCCATTCACCCGGAGCAGCCTTCCGTCGCAATGGGCGGTGTACCAGCAGGCGCTCAGCGCACTGATGCGCACTGACCACCCGAGTCTTGCGCACCCGGATCCACCCGTGGTCGGAGTGAAACGCGTTGATCGCCTGCGGGCCTGTATGAGCGGGTGGCACGCTGAGCTGGGGCGAAGGAGGGGCAGGAATCGTGCGGGGGGACAACCGGCAGATCCAGACGGCGGTTCTGGGCGGGGCCGCATCGGAGGATCCGCTCATGCTGCCGCTGGAGGCGATCGAGCTGGACGCCTTCCGCAAGCGGCACGAGCGTGACACGTTCTGGTGCGGATTGCTCCTCGGAGGTTGCGGCGTCCAGTTGACGACGAAGCTGTACACCGATCGCGTCTGCCACTTCGCCCACCACCCGGGTGCGGCCGCGCCTTCGCACCGGTGCGGCCGGCGTGCCCGTGGGGTGGCGAGCGCGGACCACTTGTACGTGAAGGCTGCGGCCGCCGCGTGGCTCCGTACGGCCGGCCAGGCCGGGGACCTGGTCGACTTCGATTTCGCCCGGCCGGACGGAGCCGAGATCGGGTCCGTCCTCGACATCCGGTTCAAGGACCGCGGGCTGCGCGTGCATCTGAACCAGGAGGTCGCACCGGTCTGGGACGAGGACGGCCGCGAGCCCGTGCTGGGGGTATCGGTTCCGGTGGACCGGGACACCTTGATCGACCGCTGGTACATCCACCGAATCCGGCTCGACAGCGTCGGGACCAGTCGTCAGGTCCGCATCGGCACGGAAGCCTTCATGCGGCCCACCGAGTGGTTCGAACTCGAGGAGTGCGAGATGACCGGGCGGGGGCTCTCGACCCCGGCGGTCAAGCGGCTCGTCCAAAGCCGCACAACCCGCCCTGTATCCCGGCGCTCCTCAGGGCAGGCGCGGCGGACACCTGCTCTCCAGGCCCGCGCGGACCTGCTGCTGCGCAAGCTGGCGGAGGCCCAGAAGCTGGGGTCGGTGCTCGTCGTCACCCAGATCAGCGGCGAGATCGCTGCTCTGACGGGGCTGGACGAGCAGGGCCAGGCCAAAGCACGTGCTGCTGTTGCCGGCGCCCAGGTCTGGCTGAAGGAACAGGCCGCGGTCCGCGAGCAGCTGTTCGTCAGCCTTCGCGAGGCTGTCGAGGCACGCGATGTCGAGGCGGTGCGCACGTTGTCGGTGACGGCGAACGCGACCGCGAGCCACGCCCGCACCGACGGGGAGACCGCCATCGCCGCTGCGGCCAGTGCGCTTCTGGCTGCCGATGCGCAGGAGCGGCACGAGGAGATCATGGAGGCTGAGCAGGAGGCCGAGCGGGCTCGGCGGGCCGCTGAGCGTGTACGCGCCCTCCTGTCAGCCCTGCGCCGCCCTCCGGTCGGACTTCGCTCGCAGCGGCGGGCCTGGATTCGGAGTTCGGTCCAGAAGCTGCTGCTCGCAGCTGAGCAGGCCGACAGCGCCCTCAGTGCCCGCGAACGGGAGCATGTGGAGTCGTGGAAGACGCGGACCGGTCTCGTTGGAACACAGACCGCTTCCCCCGCCGCCGGGCAGCAGGTTCATGATGTGGCGTGTCCAGCCTGTAGTGCTGGGCCGGGAGTGCGTTGCGAGACGCCCCGCGGCTATCACCCGTCGCGTGTTGCCAGGCTGAGGCGCTCACGCTGAACCGGACTGTCTTCAGGCGGTGGCGGCGAGGAAGTCGCGGACGGCGGGGATGGTGCGGCGTGCCGCGAGCTGGGTGCGGAGGTCTTTGAGGGTGCTGGTGCCGCGGGCGGAGGTGACGCCGCCCATGTGCTCGACGGCGCGGTGGGCGGTGTGGAGGGCTGCGTCGATGTCGTTGAGGGCGAGTTCGGCTTCGGCTTCGCGGGCGAGGTAGATGGCCGCCCCACGGGGGAACGCGGTGCCGTCATATGCGTCGCTGGCCGTGGCGGTGGTCGCGGCACGGAAATGGGTCAGGGCCCGGGCTGGGTCGGCCAGGTTCAGGGCGCTGGAGCCGGCGAGCTGGTGGAGTTCGCCGCGGTTGACCCAGTAGGTGCAGGAGGGCTCGGCGGATCCGGCGTCGATCCGGTCGTAGGCGTCGAAGGCGGCGCCGGCCGCGCGCTGGCTGGCCTGGCGGTCCCCGGCCTTGGCATAGGCGCGGGCGGAGCGGGCGTGGAGCATGGCGGTCATGCGGGGCGAACCGATGGAGGGGGCGGCTTCGAGGGCGGCGGTGATCAGGTGCTGGGCGCCTTGGGGATCGCCGGTGCTGTAACGCTGGATGGCCCAGAACGCGAGGGTGTTCGCGCCGACGACCCGGTCGCCGGCGCTCGCGGCGGCGCGCAGGGCGGTGATGTAGTGGCGTTCGGCCTCGGCGTGGAAGCCGGAGTCGTAGGCGGTCCAGCCGCAGATCCGGGAAGCCTCGGCGGCTGCGGCGTAGAGCCGTCGGCCGGTTTCTTGAGGGTAGGAGCAGCGGGTGAGGGTCTCGGTGATCATCCGGAGTTCGGATTTGGCGGCCTGGTAGACCTGGCCGGAGCCGACCTGGTCGTCCAGGCGGCGCAGCGCGCCAAGGCGTTCGTCATGGAGGTCGGCGAGCTGGGTGCCGACGCGGCGGCCGGTTCCCGCGGCGGTGGCGGGCGGTGCGGTGGCCCATTGCGCGGTGACGGCGCCGAGGGCGGAGACGATCAGGAAGTCGCGGCGGTCCATGGTTCCTCCGGCCATGCTGGTCAGGATCGTGTTGGTGGCCGCCGGAGTCCAGGCGGGGTCCAAGAGCGGCCGGTCGTCGTGGCCTGCGGCGTATAGCAGCCACTTCGGCCAGGGACGTGCGTGGAGTTCCTCGACGGGAACGCCGTGCAGGTCGGCCATGGTGAGCTGGGCGGTCCATTCCGGGACCACGCCTTGGTGGATCCAGCGGTAGATGCGTTTCTTGTCTTCACTGATCGCGCCGTAGCCCAGGGCCTTGTGCCGGGCGGCCAGGCGGCGCAGGTAGCCGACTCCGGTCCAGCCGTTGTCCTGTAACAGCGCTGCCAGCGGGTGCTGTTCGCGGTCCACGTGCTCCACCCCCATCAAGAAGGTTCCCTTCCCTGATGGTCCACCAACCGGGTGGCGGCGGGGAGGGAATGGAACTGCCCGGACGCGGATGGTTCCCGATGGGTCCCTGCGGGCCCCCGAGGGTCCCTCGCGCGTCTGTCCGGGGTGATGGGGGCGGGACTTTCCTGGAGGAGTCAGCGAACGCCGACTCCTGGAAGGGAGGAAACCCCCATGACCAGTCTCAAGCCGCGCAAGCGCCCCGTGATCGTTTCGGGCCGCCCCTGCTGACCCGCGTACGTCCCCCTTGTCCGGCCCCGGACTCCGATCTGGAGTCCGGGGCCGGACCCGTCACCGCCGACACCGATGCCGCACAAGGAGCCGTTCATGAACATCACCCAGCCGCCCGAGGGGATCCGCGTCGCCGGCCACGGTGGCCAGTTCACCGCGCAGGTCACCCGCCACGACACCACCCGTATCCGGGTCGCCGAGACCGGCCTCGTCCAGGCGGTCGCCGCCCTCGCCGCGCGAGGGGACTTCCTGCTCCTCGACGGCGGCCTGCACGCCGGGTGGAAGAGCCGACTGCACCCGGTCCTGGTCCCGGGCCGTCACCTCGTCGTCGCTCCCGGCGAGTCCGGCAAGAGCCTGGAGCAGGCCGCCCGGATCATCACGGTGCTCCACGAAGCCGGCGTCGACCGCCAGAGCACCGTGAGCGCGGTCGGTGGGGGCGTGCTCTGCGACCTCACCGGCCTGGTCGCCAACCTGTACTTCCGGGGCGTGCGCGCCGCCTACGTCCCCACCACCCTGCTCGCGATGATCGACGCCGCGATCGGCGGGAAGACCGGGGTGAACCATCCCCGGCAGAAGAACCTCATCGGGACGTTCTCCCACCCCGCCGAGGTCCACATCCACCTCGATGCTCTGGCCACCCTGCCCAGCCAGCAGATCGTCTCCGCCTACGGGGAAGCCCTGAAGATCGGCATCGTCGACGACCCGGAGCTCTTCGACCTCCTGGCCGCCCCGCTTGAGGGAACGCCGGTGCTGGGAAAAATCGTGGAGCGCTGCGTCGTACGGAAGCTGGAGCTTCTCGGCGCCAATGCCTTCGAACGGAATCTGGAGCGGGCCCTGAACCTCGGGCACACCGTCGCCCACCCGCTGGAGGACATCACCGGGTTTCGGATCCCGCACGGCACCGCCGTCGGCATCGGGATCGCGGTGGCCTCCCACATCTCCCACACCCGCGGTCTCCTCAGCGGCAAGGACTTCGAGAAGATCCTGGCCGCCATGGACCACCTGGGCCTGCCCGTCATGGACCACGCCTTCGACGAGCAGCAGCTCGCGGCCCGCGTCCAGCAGCTCCTGCTGCAGCGCGGCGGCCGCTCCCTGCACTACGTGCTGCCCGCCGCGATCGGCAAGGTCGCCTTCACCGACACCGTTACCGGCGACGAGCTTCTCACTGCGGTCGCCGAACTCCGAGCCCGCAAGGGAGGGGCCCGATGACGACCACCGCCCGCTGCATCGAGCACCTCACCCGGGCCGTGCCGGCTGTCGAGGCCATCACCCTGTGCGGCTCCCACCGCCAGGGCACCAGTGACCTCTACTCCGACCGCGACGTCTGGGTGTTCTGCGCCAACACCCAGCCCATCAGCGAACACCTCGCCACCACCGCGTTCCTTCCCGCCGGCGCCGACTGCGAGATCCTCTTCGAGGGCCGCGACGACACCCTCACCGACCACACCGTCGTCAACGTCCTGACCGACGCCGAAGTCCTCAACCTCAAGTTCCTCCACACCCGCGTCCTCACCTCCTTCTGTGCGCAGGACCCGCACTTGGACAGCCAGTACCTGGAGGACCTGGAGAACTACACGGCCATGGAAGTCCTCCATGATCCGGCCGCAACCATCGCCACGCACCAGGGGTGGCTGCGCCACCACACCATCGACACGATCCCCGACTGGCTCCTGCCACCCCTGGCAAGCCGGTACGCCTCCACGTACTGGCGCTCGGTCTACCAGGGCGTCCTGCGCACCGAGGAGCACGCCTGGCGCCACCTGGCCCTCTCCCTCGTCGTGCTCCTCGCCCAGACCGGCTTCGCCCAGGCCGGGCAGCTGCCCCCGCCCCGCAAATGGCTGCTCTCCCCCCGCGTCCTGACCACGCTGCCCGACGGGGCGCGCCTCACGGCCCTCCTCGACCAGCTGCACCGCACCTCCACTGCGGACCCGGAGGCGGTGCTCGCCTTCTACAACGCTCTGGCCGTCTGCGAGGACGCGATCCTCCACGACAACGAACTCCATGCGGGCATGTGGTGGCGCGGCGTGTTCACCGAACGCTTCACGCACCTGGCCCGCCACACGGGCCGACCCGGCCTCCTGGACCTCGCCCAGGCCGCGCCTCGTCCCAGGACGGCCCCGTGAACGGCCACCGCGCCGGCCATCTCCTGCTCGGGGTCTGCGGATCCAGCGCTGCCACCGCCACCGCCGACCTCGTCGCCGACGCCACCCGCTACGCCCGCAAGGTCACCGTCGTGGCCACCGCGACGGCCGCCGAGCTGTTCCTGCCGGAGCTGCCGGTCCCCGTCTTCACCGACACCCACTGGAGGTCGAACCCCGAAGATCCGCTGCACATCCGGCTCCTTGCGGAGACGGACTGGTTCATCGTCGCCCCCGCGACCGCAACCACCCTCGCCCGGGCGGCGGCTGGCATCGCCGACACCCTCCTCACCGCGCTGATCCTCGCCCACGGCCCCGGCGTCTACTTCCAGCCCTCCATGAACCAGCGCATGTGGAACAGCCCTGCGACACGCCGCACCATCGAGGTACTCACCGCCGACGGCCACCACATCCTCGAGGGCGCCCCGACCCCCACCCTCACCAGCGACAACCCCACCGGCGGCATCGGAGCCATCCCCGGAACCGTCCTCCCCGCCGCAGCCGCCCACCGGCAAAGACGACAGAGGTAGCCCTGCCCCGCGGCTACACTCGCGACCTCAACCCGACCCTGGATTGAGGCACCCCGCCCGTGAACCAGCACCCCACGCCACAGATCCTGCTCATCGGCGGAGGTGCCGGCTCCGGCAAGACCGCCCTCGCCCACGCCCTGGCCGACATCGTGCCCGGCACGGCCCTGGTCCACCTCGACTCCTGCTACCACAGCGATCCCGGCCTGGCCCCGAGCGTTCCCCGCCTCGACGGCCAGCCGGGCCGCGTGGTCGACTTCAGCGACCCCCGCGCCCTCGACACGGCCCGCATCAAAACCGTGCTCGCTGAGCACGTCAACGCCCCGCTCGTGATCGTGGAGGGTACTTTCGCGCTCGCCCTGCCCGAGCTCACCGCGATCGCTACCTGGAAGGTGTTCGTCGACACCCCGGCGGACATCCGCGTCGTCCGCAAAACCCTGCGGAAGATCCAGGAAGGCCAGAACCCCGAGCCCGGACTTCTCGGATACGCCAACAGCCATCGCTCCTACACCCGCCACGTCGACCCCACCCGCGACCACGCCGATCTGGTCCTCGACGGCACCCAGCCCACCACCGGCCTCGCCGCCCAGCTCCAGGCCCACATGCAGGGTGAGGCGTGATCTCCCAGGGCACTCCCCTCCAGGGGGACCTTCCTCACGCTGAGGGCGAATGGCTTCGTGTACCCGGCGCGTACTCGCGCCGCACGACGCCAGACGCCCGGCGCCCCGACCCGGCAATCTGACCAACGCGAACTCGCTCGCAGGTCGATCACGCACGAGCGGCAAGCCGGGCAGGGCCTGCGCATCCAGGAGAATCGGAGCCCTGCGGCCTCCGGGCCCCTCCCGAGGGCGATGTCGCCAGAACCTCCGCACAGGTCCTCTACTCGCAGTAGAGTCGACGTATGGCAGACGAAACGAGCATCAAGGTGAGCGCGGCCACCCGCGACCGCCTGGCCGCGCTGGCGACCGAGCAAGGCACTACGATCCGGCAGCTCGTCGAGGAGCTCGCCGAGGGCCGGCCGACCCAGGCCGAGTACGCGGAGCGCGCCGAGCAGGCCCGCGCCGAGCTCGCCTCCGTGCTGGGCACCGTGCCCAGCGAGGAGGCCGAGGCGAAGGCCCGCGGACTCCTGGAGCGCCTCGGCGCCCGACAGGACCCGGCGGCCGCGTAGTGGGGCCGATCGCGGTCGTCCTGGACCACACCACCGCTACCGCCCTGCATGATCCGAAGGATCCGTACAACGAGGCCGTCGCTGCGTTCTACGTCCAAGCCTCCGGCGGCCTGGGCACCCTCTATGCGCCGGTGCTCTCCCTGACCGTCGGCGACAACACACGGCCCGGCCTGCTCGCCTACATCAACGGGCTGCGGTTCATCGGCATCGAGCCCTTCGACACCGCCGCCGCCCTGTCCGCCACCGAGCTCCTGCACGCCGGGCGCCCCTGGGCCACCGTCCACGCCATCCACGCGGCCCGCCCCTCGGCAGACTTCCCCGCCGGCCGCTACCTGCTCACGCTGGAACCCGAGCTGTACGACGGCACCGGCGTCCAGGCCGTTCACCCTGATCGTTGACACAGCCGTTCAAGACCGGCCGGTTCACCCCGCGGACGTGGTGAAGGATCGGGCAGGTAGGCGACCAGATTCAGCACTGGTTCGCCGCCCGGCCGATCATGCTCGGGAGGGACGGGAATATCCCGCTGTCCTTGCAACGTCCGGGCCCTACCGTCGATCCATGGTGTACAAGTTCGGGGACAACCCCGGCACGCAGAAGCGTGCGCACAAGATCACTCGCCTCCTCCTCGAAGAGGCCGGCCGTGTCGTCGCTTCCAACCCGCAGTTCCGTACCGCGCAGCAGGATGTCGCGCACCAGATGCTCGGGTGGTGGCAGTTCACGAACCGGACCGCGGACTTGCTGATGCGCTCGTACGACAGCGAGTTCACCGTCGAGGCGGCCGGGCTGATGCGGAACCTCATTGAGCACGCCCACTGCATGGACTGGCTGGCCGAGCACCAGGAGATGGGCCTGCGGGCCATGGAGCACGCCGAGTGGGCGCGGCGGAAGAAGCTGATCGACAACCTCCGTGAGGTGGACTGGCCGGTGCCGTCCGACATTGAGGTGGGGGAGGAGCCCTCGTACGACTTCGCCGACGAGGACGAGGAGAAGCTCCACCGGAAGCTCAAGGGGCAGATCGGTACGATCGCCAACCTCGTCGGGTCCCGAGGTATCCGGAGCATGTACCCCGTCTACCGCTACCTGTCGTCGTACGCGCACGCCTCGCTCCAGACCGGCGAGGCATTTGTGGAGCGCAGTCCGGGGGCGGCGCCGGCCCTGTACCGGACGGGCAAGGTCTCGGTGAGCGAGTCGCGCATCTGGATCCCGGTGTGCCTGTACGTGGCGGGCACCGCGATGGGGCAGTTCATCGTGGGCGAGCCCATGCGCGGGACGCTGGAGAATGCGGCCTACGACTTGGGCGTCGGGGAGATCGTGGCAGAGCGCATCCGGCTCGAGCTCAACAACCGGTAGCGCGGACGGGAGCGGCCTTCACCCGAGGAAGTCCTGCCGTGCCTGGACGAGGGTGTGCCATCGGGAGCGGACGTGCGCCTCGTCGGCGGCCCACTGCGTGGTCGAGCCTGCAGGACGGGGCAGGCCGGCCATGAAGTGGGCGATGTCGACGAAGTACGCGAAGTCGCCGCTGGTGGTGAGTTCGCGCAGACGGTCGATGGCGCCGGCGAGGTCCTGGTGTTCGTCGCGGACGGCGTGGTGGAAGGCCGTGGCGAGTTCCACGAACCGGTGGAGGAAGGGGAGGCCCGCGGCCTCGATGTCGCTGTTCAGGCTCCGGGCGCGGTCGGGAACGTCGCGTGTTCCGCTGTCCTTGATCAGGGTAACGACCTGGGCGAGGAGGGTGTTGGAGCGTTGATCGAGGCCCTCGAGGAGCTGGTGGGCGAGGGCGAGTTCGTCGTCAGCTCGGATGGGGTCGGCGAAGGAGACGGCCAGGGCCAGGCGGACCTGCATCATGGCTCGTTCACCGGCGGCGCCGTGCTGTTCGGCTTCGGCGCGGCCAGCTTCGAAGGCGGTGACGGCCTGTGCGGTGTCGCCCTGGGACCAGCGGATGTCGCCCAGGACGCGGTGGTGGCGTCCCTTCCAGCCCAGGGTGGGGACGGCGGCGAGCGCGGTGGGGAAGTCCCCGGACAGGCGTGCCAGGTTGGCCAAGCCGCGCAGGGCCCGGGGAGCGTACCGGCCGCCCGAGTCCGCCACCTCGTGCATCCCGGCGCGGGCGGCGTCGTTGAGGCTGAGGTCCTTGTACGCCTTGGCCCGGTAGTACAGGCCCATCTCGGTGAGCTCCGCGGGCAGCAGCCCGCTGTCGAGAACTGCGGTCAGGCGGTCGGCGGTGCGCTGTCGGTGTTCGTGCTGGCGGCGGGCGATCGTTGTGAGGAGCTCGGCCAGGGCGTCGGCGGGGGTGTCCGGCGCCGGCTCCGCCGTGGTGTCGGTGGGTAGGGAGAGGGGTTCCCACACGGAGTCGTCGGTGTAGGCGTGGGCGGCGGCGGTGAGCCAGCCCAGGTCGCTCAGGCGGTGATCGCGGGCCAGGCGCAGACCCTGGCGAAGGCAGGCGACCAGGAGCATGCGGCTGGGGCCGAGCGCGGTGGCGCCGGTCCACTGGTCTCCAAGGGCGGCCAGGGCGCGGGTGGCGGCCTGGTGCCAGTCGGCCGGGGTCCAGCGGTCGTCGCTGTGGTCGTCATCTTGTACGGCGCTGCGGATCGCACGGTGCAGGTGGTAGGGCCACAGGGCGTACGGGTTCTCGTTGACCAGGGGCCGTTCGACCAGGCGCCGGGCCGGGGCCTGTTGGGCGAGGCCGGCGGTGCGGGTGGCCAGGTCGAGGTCGAAGGCGTCCAGCAGGGCGATGCTGCGCAGCAGGTGGCGTTCTTCGGGGGTGAGGTCGGACAGGGTGCGGGCCAGGAGGGCGGGGAAGGTGCAGTCGAAGTCGGCCGGGGTGGGTGTGCGGCCGGTGCGCCGGATCTCCAGGAAACGGCTGACAGCGAGGTCGAGGTGGAGGGGCAGGCCGTGGGAGCGGGCGGTAATCGCGGCCCGGATGTCGGCGCTGATGAGGGGTTGGCCGTCTTGGACCAGGCGGCGGGCGAGGTGGGCTTCGCAGTCTTCGGGCGAGAGGTCGCCGATCAGGAACTGCCGGGCGCCGGAGCCGGCTGCACGGGGCTGCGGGACGGTCAGCGAGGAAGAAGAGGAGGCCAGGCCGGGCCAGGCGGCAGGCCCGGTCCAGTCGAGCTGGCCGTGGAGTGCGGGGTCGGCCCACTGCACGCGGCTGCGGCCGCCGATGACGAAGAAGACGTTGGGCATGAGCCAGACCAGGCGCTGCAGCAGCCGTTCGAAGTCGCGGTGGCGGTCGGCGGTGTCCTCGAAGGTGTCCAGCAGGACCACCGGGGTGAGGCGCTTCTTGGCGGGCAGCTGGTTCAGGTCCCAGGCCAGCAGGTGCGGGTAGTAGGAGAGTGCCTCCATGCCTGGGGTGGCTGCCAGCAGGGCCGACGTTCGCGTCGCCCCGGCCAGGGCCCGGGCCCGTTCCTGGCGCTCGCGCAGGGCCTGGACGAGCGCGGAGGTGACCTGGCCGGCTGCCGCGCCGACCAGGCCGGGCAGCGCCAGGGCCGCGGCGACCTCGCCGACGCCGGCCCGCAGCTGCCCGGGCAGCAGGTTGGCGAAGCGGCCCGCCAGCCCGGCCCGCCGGACGTACTCGTCCAGAGGCTCACCGGGGTGCACGTGCTCCCAGTAGTGCCTCAGCGCCACGTCGAAGGACGGCACCGTGCGGTCCAGGGCCCCGGCGAGCGCGAGGCGGATCGTCAGGATGACCCGCTCGAAGTCCGAGCCGGTCGACGCGGCCCTCGACAGGTCGATCCGGATGGGCAGGACCCGCTCGGTCCAGGTGGGTTCGCCCCACTGCTCGGGGCGGTGCTCGGCAGCGGTGAGCGCGGCCTCGATCTTGCGCAGGAGGGTGGACTTGCCGACACCGCCGACGCCGTGGAAGACGATCACGTTCGTGCGGGGTGCCTCGAGGTCCTCCACGTCGAAAGATCCGCCGGCGACGCGGCGGAGGTGTTCCTCCAGTGCGGCGGCCACCAGCGCCCACTGGCTGTTGCGGTCAGTGAACGCCTCCGCGACGTCGAACGCCGACGGGTCGTTGGAGCTGAACAGCGCACGCAGGTTGTCGGCCATGGTCCCCCCACAGGTGATCGTCCGGCCCCCAACCTATGCGGCCCGGTGGCACGTTGCGGACTCTCCGCTCGGCACGTCCGGTGCACGGGGGGTGGTGGACTGGATATCAGCCACAACCGATAATGATCCTTTTGTCGTCTTACCGCGAAGGTTGGTCCCCGTGCACGATCCAGCGTCTTCCTCCAGTTCTTCCGAGCCGGCTGACGTGGCCGGCTCTCAGGTCGCCGCTGATGTGGTGAGGGAGGTGATGGCCTGGTACACCCGAGAACTTCTGGCCGAGCGCCGCGCGCCCCACCCCAACCCGGAGCGGCTGGAGCACTTGCTCGCCCGGCAGCAGGAGTGCGTGCAGGACCAGGCGCGGCTGAGGGAAGCCGACGCCGAGGAGACAGCCCGTATCACCGCTCTCTACGCGGCCCGGCTGAAGGACCTGGAGGCCAACGGCTCATAGTCGGCGACGCCGCGGGCCCGGGGGAGCGGTAGGGCGGCCACGGCCGTGGGGCCGGGAAGCCTGCGCGGCTGGAGGTGGGCGGGCATCAACGCTCGCGCCAGGCGCGCGATCTGCTCCAGGTCGTGGCGGAAGTGGGGGAGCTCGGCACGCAGGCGGCGCTGGACGGCCCAGAAGCGCGCCGCCTCCCGGGAGGTGTAGGGGCGGGTCTGCTCGGCGAGCAGCACCTGCGCCGCAGCTCTCGGCCTAGACCATGAGCCCTCCGGGGTCCGGTCATTGCGGTAGAGGACGGTTCCCTCGCGCCCCCACACCATGACGGAGTCGGCCACCGCCTCCTGCTCGGCCGCGGCCACCGCCTCGGCGAGCACGGCGAAGTGGTGGTCGTGCCCCTGCGCGGTGGTGAACCGGCCATGACCGCCCAGCCGGTTCACATCGGCGCAGCGCACCGCGGTGCCCTGCCGGGAGTCCGCCGCCCGTACGGCCAGCACCACCAGCTCCACCCGGTAGCCCGCGCGCCGGTAGGCCATGGCGCTCTCCACGAAGCCGGCCGCGCTGCCGGGGGCGATCTCGATGATCACGTCACCGCGCCGCTCGCGCACGGCCGCCTCGGCCATCGCCTGCCAGGCCCGGTAGTCCGCCCGGATCCGTTCACCGGCCGTACGGGGCTCCTCGCGCAGCAGGTCGTAGTAGTCCGGGTGCATCGCCTTGAAGTCGTCACCGCTGATCTGCGCAGGACCGCCGCGCAGGGCCCGGCGCAGCACCCGAGCCTGGCTGCTCTTGCCGGAGCCGGGCTGGCCCATCACGTACACCGCGACCGGGCGCTCCTGCGGCGTGATGCCCTCCAGGAGCGACGGGGCGATCAGCACGTCGAAGATGAAGCGGTGCTCTTCGGCGGAGAGCCGGTGGTAGTCGACGCCGGGCGCCTCCCGGCGGGCCTGCGCACCGCGCCGCAGCGGCTCGGCCAGGGCAGCGGCACGCTCGCCGTCGCGTCGCACCGCCAGGGCCCAGTCCCGGGGCAGCTGCGGATCGTGCGCACGCCGGTCGGCATCGGCGAGCTGGCGGCGGAAGACGCCGGTCTCCGCCGCGCTCCACGGGCGTAACCGCTCGCCCAGCAGCGCCTCGCGCGCCCCGGCTGGGTCGCGCCACCAGCCAGAGAGCGTGAGCTCGTTGGCATACAGGACTTCGCCGCCGCGGCGTACGACGACGACCCGGTCGGCCAGGCGTCCGGTCTCGATGTCTGCGAGGGTGGTGGGCAGCGCGGCCGCGCAGGCGTCGTGGTTGTCCCACCCCACGTACCGGGCCCGGCCCTCCTCGGCCAGGCGCAGGTACCGGTCCAGGACACCGAGCTGGGATACGGCCTCCGGCACGGCCAGGGCCACGACCTCGATCCGGTAGCCGGCCGCGCGGTAGGTGGCCAGCGTGGCCAGCCACCCGGCCGGGTCGGCCAGGGCCTCCTCCGCCACCACGTCGTACCGGCTGGCGCGGGCCTGGGCTTCGACCTCGGCCTGCCAGCGGTAGGTCTCCGGCCGCACCCGCACCCCGGCCGTCCGGACGTCTTGGGCCAGGAAGCCGGAGTAGTGAGGGTGGAGGGCCTTGTAGGCGTCCCGCTCTACTCGCACTGCACCACCCCGCTGTTCGAGGGCGGCGTGCACGAGGTCCATCACGAGCGTCTTGCCGCTGCCGGCCTGCCCGGCCACGAACACCACCACCGGGCGCTCCTGTGTCACCGCGCCGGCAGTCAGCTTCGCCACGATCACCTCGGCGAGCAGCCCGCCGTCCTTCTCCACCAACGCCCCCTGGCCGCGTTCTTCCGGTCTGATCTGGTGCGCTGTTGCGCAGGACTGCCTACTGGACGTCCAGCTTCTGGCGCAGCTGGTCCAGGGTGGATCCGTCGGGCGTGTGCCACAGGGTCCAGCCGTTGATGACGTTGCCCGTGACGGCTTCCGCCGCCTTCGACGGAGAGGGGAACGGGGAGGAGTGGCCGTCGACGATGAGCTGACCGTCGGCGGTCACCACGGCGCGGCCCGACCGGTTGGCCCGGCGCTGGGTGAAGGTGAGGACGGTGTCCGGCGTGAGCAGGCCGGCCTGCATCAGCGCGGCGAGCGGCCCGTGGGGGATGACGGGCGAGGCCGCTGCCGTACCGGCACCGCCGCCGAGGGACAGCGTCACGTGGATGGTGTCATCGCCGCTCGCACTCGTGAGCCGGGCAATGACGGCGGGGTCGAAATGGATGCTGAGCGTGGCCATGCGATCTCCTGCCATGGATGGGCCCGAAAGCCGTTCCTCTTGATTCTTCTTCGATGTTAAGCAGTACAAGCAGCTTGCGTCCACTCTGATTCTCAGTAGTTCAGCAGAACTTTCGGAGGTTGCACTCCGGAACGTCAACGCGAAACGTCGCCTCACCAAAGAAAGGTTGTTTGACGCGGTCGACGCTCTGGTTGCGTCCCGCGCCGCTCTGCCGCCGGCGGCCGAGCGCAAGCGGCTGCAAGTCGCGCACGGCCTGACGCTGGATGAAGTCGCCGCCGCGCTGGCAGCAGCTGGAGCCCGCGGCCGCCGACGCGGTCTGCGCGTACGCGGCCAGGACCCGCGAGAACGCCGACCAGTTCGCCGCTGTCCTGGAGGACATCGCCGCCAACGGGTTGGCGTCGGTGGAGGACTGCACGCCGTGGGAGGAGCTGCGCGAGGCCCACCTCGCCCGACTCGCAGTTCAGCCTTCGGCCGTCGCCTGATGGCCCCGCAGCACAGCCCGCGCCGCGCCCGGATCGCGTTCTCCGACTCCGCCGCCAAGCAGCTGGAGAACACAAGGGGTGCAGTACCGGCTTCTCCACGGCGCAGCGCAGCATTCGCGCGGCCCGGGCGGCACACGTCGCTACTCGTGTAGCAAGGCCAGCCTTGGCCTGCTGCGTGAGACCGCTTCTTCCGCGCCGGCGCGCGGCTGCTGCCACTGCTGTGCGAGCAGGCCCGCAGCGCGCAGTGCTTGGTCGGTCAGGGGATCGCCTGCTGGTTGCTCTACTGCTCCAGAACAATCCGGTTTGGCTAGTGCTACCGCTTTGATCGCGGGCATGAAGAAGGCGCTGCACCCAGGGGTGCAGCGCCTTGGTGGCTACGTGAGGTCAGCCGGCGGCGACGAGGTTGGCGACGCGGGCGGCGTACAGGGCCGCCGCTGTTCGGTGAGACGCTCGGGTTCGGCGGCTTTGATCTCCGGGATCAGCTACGCCGGTCGAGGTCGCTCAGGTCCGGGCCTCGGTAGCTCCATTGAGACGAGGCCCCCGGGTTTGCCGCGTCAGGACACGGCTTTCAGGTTCTCGCGACGCTTCGCGTCATCGCGACGCCGACGCCTCTCAGCAAGCTGGTCCTGGTAGGCAGTACAGTCGAACGGTAGCGCTCCACGTGCCCAGGCGAGTTCAAGCGCTCGCCCTTCGGCATGGCTGCTACGGCGGAGTCGCGCAGCAGTATGTCGCCTCGGCTTGACATTGATGTCACTCCGACACGACATACAAGCGAGTTGTGTCCCTCCTGTGGGACGCAAACGCCTCCCGCCCAAGGAAGACAAGTTGGCCGCCGTCTGGAACCGCGCCTACGCCGCCGCGGCCCGGTACGCCGCCGAGCACAACCACTTGCGCGTCCCGAAGCCCTACACAATCGACGGGCTGCGCCTGGACACATGGCTCTACCGACAGCGCGCAGCACGCCAAGCCGGCAGCCTCACCCCCGGCACAACACGAGGCCCTTACACGCCTCGGTATGAGCTGGTAGCGACGGTACCGAGCAAGCTGGGCACCTCCGGCGCGGAGGCCCGGACCAGCCGCGGCCACGTACCGGGCAGCGCTAACCGGCAAGGCGGAAGGTGGGACGCGCCCGCGGCAGTGGCGCGTCCTCACCACCGTCCGGGTCAGGGTCGAAGTCGGTCCCGGTGCGGGCATCGCTGCGCCGCGGTGGCCGGATGTCTCCCGTGGGGAAATTCAGCGGCCAGAGGTGCGTGCCGGGGTCTTCGATGTGGTTGACCATGTGGTGCAGGGACTCGTAGCCCGCCAGCAGGGGGTGAATGAGGACCTGGCCCTGCTTGGTACGGGGATGGATGATGCCGAGGTCCTTCAGCTGGCCCATCGCGCGGGAGATGGCCGCCTGGCTCATGCCCAGCCGGTGTGCAAGTTCCTTCTGCTGAATGCGGACGAGGCCGCCGGGCTCCTGGCGGGCCGTGAGGATGTCCAGGACATCACGCGCTGAGCCGGTCAGCTTCGCGTTCGGCAGCTGTTCCCAGATCTCGGGGTTGTGGAAGGCGGCGACGGCGGTCATCGGGACCTCTTCTCCGGCAGAGGGACAACGATGGTGTGGGCGTTGAGTACATCCTCCCCGAGGCGGGCCAGGAGGGCATGGTGCTTCCGGCTGCCGAACCGGTACGCGTAGGTCGGATTGAGCTGGTAGCACCCGCGGCGTGCAGCCTTCCACACGAAGTGGTGTTTGCTCAGCACCCCGATGGAGCGGCTGATCTTCGACTGGGAGCACTCGAAGTGCTCGCCGAGTGCTTTCTGGGAGACCTTGACCACGCCGTCCTCGTCGTGGGTGGCTGCCATGTGGTCCAGGATGTCCCGGGCGGTGGCCGGCAGCTTCCACCGCCACAGGTTCTCGACCAGGGTCTGGGAGACGTTGACGTGGGTGCCGCCCTGGAGGCCGTAGCGCTTGGGCGGCGCGTCGGCAGTGATCATGCCGCCGTTGCGGCTGATGTTCTGAAGCGCCTTGACCAGCTGGCGGTTGATTCCCTGTGGGTCGAAGGCGGCCGGCGCCAGCGGCGCAGGAGCAAGCCGTGCCTGTTGCGGCACGGACGCGGGCTGCCGGACGGGCTGGACCACGGGCTGCTCCTTCGTGTGCGGATCTTGCATGCACAACATACCAACCAAGATATTTCTTGCGCCGGGTCGCCGCGCCGATGTTGACCTGCAGCCTGTATGCGGCTACCTGCATACAACAGGCCCCAAGGCGTATCGCTGGATGCACCCACGATGCATAGAACCACCTCGTTCTTGCTGGTCACAGGGCTGTGGCTATCTCTCCAAACCCGCCCGCCCCCCACGCTTGAACCCTGACCCTCAAACCACCGCACTGGTTCCGGCACCAGGACCCCCTGCAGGCGACGCAGGCAGGTACGGGATCCTGTCGACAGGCGGGCTCAGCAGCTGGGACGGGCGTTCTCGGGCGGGTCTCCCCGGTCCGCTCGGGATGACCGTGGGCTGAGGTCTTCGGGGCGCAGCCCCCGAACCCCCGGCTCGGCGCGTTCCCGGCCCGCCCGAGGGGCGTGCCGGGCCCGCGCGGCGCGGTGGTACTGGAGCCCGCCGTGAACGGGAGCTTTCAGCGGGCGCGAGCAGCGTGTCGTCTTTGAGGAAGCGTGGCTGATGCCGGTGGGGGCGTGCGCCGACCCTGGCGCCGGTGCTTATCTGCGGGTTGTGAGGGGCTGGCGTTCTGTGGCTTGGCTTGCCGGGGTTCGGGGGTGGTCAGTGACTCTGGAGCCGCTTCCTGGTCGGTGGTACTGGCCATTCGTGGGCGACCCCGACAACCTGTCCGGCGAAAGACGGTCTGTCGCCCCAGCCCGGTGTGCCGCTCCTGAATATCCACGAGACCCGGTATTGCCGGGCGCGGACGCGATTGCAATACCGGCTGGAGGGCACCACCGCGGAACGATAGCGAGCCGCTCTTCATCAAGGCAATCACGCAGAGGTGACGTTTTCCGTCGGCTCCGGGAACCCAAGGCGCCCCGCCAGGTCCCGATAGGTCTGCTCGTGCCCGCGCAGCTCCTCCAAGATCGCGCGGCTGGTCCAGGCAGACGAGGACACCGTCCGGGACGTGATCCACCGCTTCAACGAGATCGGGCTCGCATGCCTCAACCCTCGGTGGGCGGGAGGCCGTCCCCGCCTGCTGAGCAGTGACGACGAGGGCTTCGTGATCCAGACGGCCACCACCCGGCCCACCATGCTGGGGAAGCCCTTCACCCGCTGGTCGGTCCGCAAACTGGTCGATCACCTGCGCAGGAACATGGCCCGGCCCGTTCGGATCGGCCGGGAGGCCCTGCGGTGTTTACTGGCCCGCCGTGGGATCACCTTCCAGAGGACGAAGACCTGGAAGCAATCCCCGGACCCGGCATTCGACGTCAAGCTGGAGCAGATCGAGTACGAGCGTCCGGACCGCACGTTCGCCTTCGACGAGTTCGGGCCGCTGGGCATCCGCCCCACCGCCGGCTCCTGCTGGGCTGAACAGAACAGGCCCGACAGGCTGCCGGCCACCTACCGCCGCACCCATGGCATCACCTACTTCCACGGCTGCTACTCCACCGGCGACGACAAGCTGTGGGGTGTCAACCGGCGCCGCAAGGGCATCGACCACACCTGGGCCGCCCTGCGGTCGATCCGGGCCGCCCGTCCGGACGGCGCTCCGATCTACGTGATCCTCGACAACCTCTCCGCCCACCTGAACTGGAAGATCCGCAGGTGGGCAGCCCGGAACAAGGTCGAGCTGTGCTTCACGCCCACCTACGCGTCCTGGGCCAACCCCATCGAGGCCCACTTCGGGCCGTTACGGCAGTTCACCCTGGCCAACTCGAACCACCCGAACCACACCGTCCAGACCCGGGCCCTGCACGCCTACCTGCGCTGGCGCAACCAGAACGCCCGCCACCCAGACGTCCTGGCCGCCCAACGACGCGAACGCGCCCGCATCCGCAGCGAACGAGGCGTCCGCTGGGGCGGCAGGCCACTGCAAACCGCAGCCTGACCACTCGTCACAGCATCAGATGTCGCCATGGACCATGGCATGAAGGTGCTCGTCATGCCACCCGTCTTCGTGCAGCAAGGCGCTGCGCATCGTGCCTTCGAGGGAGAAGCCGGCCTTCGCCGCTACTCGACACGACGCCGGGTTGGCTACTGAGTGGCACAGCCGGAGACGGTGCAGACCGAGTTCGTCGAACGCCCACTGGGTCACCCGCTTCGTGGCCTCGACCATGGTGCCGCGACCGCGCCCTGAGGGCAGAATCCAGTACAGGATCTCGGCGCTGCCGCCATTGAGGTCGATGTCACCCCAACCGATCAAGCCCACGGCCTGACCGCCGTCGGGCCGGGCGATGGCCCATATCGCGCTCTGCTCGTTCTGCCACCGCTCGTGCATGCGCTCAATCCGCTTGCTTGCTTCCGTCTGCGACGTCACGACGAGCCGGTTCCACTGGCGAATGGCCGGTTCCTGAGCGGCGGCTACCAAAGCGTCGGCGTCGCTGACGCGCCAGGGGCGCAGCTCAAGACCGCTAGGGAGAGCCAACACGGGCTGTTCCATCTGAGCCAGGTGGCCTGCGGGGACAACGGGCGGGATCGGTGAGGTGATCATCGCGGCATCGTGCCACAGCCCGACGTCCAACCCGCGGTAACCGGTGCCGAGCCATGGACCCGGCGAACCTATGCGGTCAGAGCACTAGACGCTGCGCAGGTGGCTGAGTGCGGGTGTCTTGTGCTGCTTGGCCTTCCGCCTGGCCTTGTCCTCCTGGTATTGGGCCAGCCGCCGGTCGTATTCATCTTCGAAATGGCCGACGTCCAGCCTGTCCTCCGGGGCGAGCGCAGCCATGGCAGCGGCACGGTCCTGTGCTGTGGGGTAGGAGGCGAGCATGGGGTGGAGCTGGAGCCGGCCACGGCCGACCGGATAGACGAGGCGGGCGGCGACGAGGTTGGGCATGGCGCGGCTGATGACGCCGCGGTCGAGGGCCAGGCCGTCGGCGAGTTCGCCGTGTGTGGCCCGGACGAGGCCGCCGGGCTGCTGCTGGGTGAGCATGTACAGCAGCATCGCGTACGCCGTGGGAGGCAGTCGGGGGACGTAGGCGAGGCCCTGGACGGAGATCTGCAGGTGCTCGTTGCGGGGCCACGGCAAGGCGGCCGATGCGACGGTCATCACTTCCCCTTTCGCGTTGGCCGGGGTCCGGCCGGCAGCTGTGCGTCCACGTCCGCCATGGCCTTGAAAGCCTCGGGCGCGTCGGGGTCCGCCAGGATCTCGTTCAGCAGGTCGAGCTGGTGGACCCGCTCCGGTGTACTCCCCGGGAGCCTACGCTGACCCGCCGGCACAGGCTTGATCCCCCCGCGCAGCGCCCCTGAGGGCACCAGCTGGTAGACGCCGCGGCGGACCCTGCGCAGTACCCCGTCGTCCTGGAGGACTGCGAGTGCCCAGGCGACGTGAGCCCGGCTGTAGCCGCCGATCTCGTCACCGATCTGCTCCTGTGTGCGTTCGATGTGTCCGCCGACTTCCTGAAGGCCGATCAGAGCCACCAGGACGACCAGGACGAAGCGGTGCTCTGCAGCCTGATATCGGCGTGCGGCCCAGAGCATGAAGGCGAGGGAGTCCATGCTGTAGGAGCCGCCGATGAACCCCCGGGCCGTCGACAGCGGGTAGATCTGCGCCGCGTGTCCCGGCGGGATCTCCACCTGCTCCGCCCGCGGGGCACGGGCTGCCGGTGCCGGGGGCAGGGGCCGCCGGCGCTTTCTGGGCCGCGGAGGCGGGATCGGCACTGCGGAGTCGTACGCGTCTGGCATTCGCTGGCCCCTCGGTCGTCCTGTGCGTCAGCAGGGTAGTGGACTGTTGCAGTACTGCCACGCCCACCGTGCCGGTACTGCAACGCATTTCGGAGGTACGTCAGTACAGCACCGGCGCATCCCTGCCAAAAGACTCCACCGGTGACGTCACCGGCCCGCTCACCGCTTCCACCCCGTACCCGTCACGGATTGATCACGACAAGCTGCACAGCTCACCACCCAGGGCCGGGAACTCACCACCCGGCGCCCCTTTTGTTGCATTCCTGCCACCAAACCCTGTCGCAGCGCACTGACCTGACGGTAGATCAGTTGCGCTATTGCAACAAAAGGGGCTCGATACGCCGGCAACTACTGACGTATCGCAGTGAGATGTGTCAGTGCTGCACTGACACATCTTCCGAATCGCGGGCCTCTGACCAGCCAAAACGCCGCGCTCCACCTCTAAGAACCACCGCCACCCCCCTGTGGCTGAGCGCGCTTCGCGTGCGGCTATCTGCCTTGTCTGCAGGAGGGGGACAGCAGCACCGGCTCTGAGTCTCGGGTGGTGCCGACCGTGACGGACAAAAAGCATCAGCAGCGTGGCTGGGACCGGTGGGTGACTCCGCACCACGGCCTGGCGGCCGCGCTGCTGGCGTGCCTCCGCCCGCAGGAAGTCCACCGCGGACCACGGGGCTTCCGTTCTGTGGCGGAGGAATGCGGGGGGAGTTTGCCTGCGATCTGGCACCCTGCAGTCCCCGAGCCGGGCCGGTAGCGCCCGGGACCTCGGTGAGTACGATCACGAAGTCGTCCCGCGCGGGGCAGGTCCAAGGGGAGCAGCATGGGCATAGTCGGCGAGAGCCTGCAGAGGGCAGAGCAGGCGCATTTCACCCGTCCCATCCCACGCAGCGCAGGTGCGCAGATCCGCTACCTGGTCAAGCAGGAGAAGACCACGAAGGCCGTCGCGCAGCTGCTGGGCATCAGCCAGCGCACCGTGGAGCGGTACGTGAAGGGCGACATCAAGCAGCCCCGCCCGAAGCTGGCCGGCCGGATGGCAACCGAGGTACGGCGCCGGTGGCAGCCCCGGATGCGTACGAGGGCGGCGAAGGCTGCGGCGCAACGCACCGGCCTGGTCATCGAGACCCGGGCCCGCTTCGGCTTCACCGCCGCGCCGGGCAGCACGGACGACGGTCGGATGCGCCGCATCACCCAGCATCTGCCGCCGGAACTCGCAGGCCGCCTGCTCGGCGCACAGCAGGCAGGCGCCACCGAGGCCGAGCTGCAGACCCTCGCCGCCCAGGGCCTGCAGGAGTCCTATTTCAAGGACGGAGGCCGACGGGCCGCGGATCTGCTGGTGGAGTTCACGGACATCGACTACGTCGACATCTCGTTCTGACCCGCTGCCCCGAGCCGCCTTGGCGGCGTCCCGAACTCAGCCGAAGCAGAGAGTTGACACCAGGGCAAGCCTGTTGTCACTCGGGGGCGTCTGCCGGCGGCGGCAGGGGGTGGGGCCGGAGTCCACCTGCGCAGGCCAGCACTTCTGTCGCCGAAGAGTTCAGGAAGATCGTGAACACGGACGATCGGTCCACGGAGTCGATGAAACCGGTACGCACACGCTCTTCCCCGGCCTGCCGGAGGATGTCGACCGACGCGGCAAGGCCCCCGACTGTGTGGCCGCGCCGAGCAGCTGTGCGGATACGGATCGCGAACACCCCCGCGTGCCGGCTGGCGGGGACCAGACCGTCCCCGACCTCGAAGGCACCTCCGGCCGTCAAGGCGTCACGGGCAGGTCCGCATGCCGGGGTCTGTTCGCCAAGCATGGCGATGAGCTCCTCGCGAGGAATGCTGCGCACAGGTACCCGAACGACCCACTCATCGGCCTGGTGTGACAACTGCAGCGCCTCTCCGGTGACAGCCCGACTGCCTTGACCTGCTTCCTCCGCAGGCTACGTGGTGACGGTGACAACTACCACGCCTCGGCATACGAACCGAGCCCCCCTGGAGCGCACCTGACTCTGCCCCCGCGCGTCCGGACACATGCGGGAAGCCGTACCTCATCGGTGGCGGATTCGGGGATCGGCCGTGTCGCCGCCGGTGCCCCCGGGATTGACCGCTCATGAACATCATCAAGCAGACGGCCGCCCTGGCGGTGCTGGCCGTGGTGGCGGTGGCGGCACCGGCCGCGCCCACCGCCGCGGCCGCGCCGGCCTACAAGTGTGCGTCCAGCACGCAGGACATTGACGACAGCAGCTATGACGGGCCGTGGCCGGACAACTGGAAGATCACGGTCAAGACGTGCTCGGCCCGGTCCGGGGGCACCGTGTACGCCTACGCCGAAGCACGCTGGGACGGCACCGCGTTCCGCGAAGTGGACGATGTGACGATCTTCGACGGGGCCAAGCTGCGGTTGCAGATCAAGCAGTCCCGCGACGGCACCGACCCCGTGGTGATCGAACGCGACTTCACCGCCATCGAGGACCGGTTGGAAGACAGCACGTCGAGCGGCAACTACAACGGCCACTACCGAACCCCGACGATCAGCCACCGGGCCGGCCCCCGAGCCCTGGCCGACTCCACCCTGTTCCTGGACTGGCACGGCGACGGCCGCGGCTACGGACGCCACGACTACACCGCCTCGCCCACCGTCTGACCCGGCGCAGCAGTACAGGCCGCCACCCTTTGCCCGGCGGCGGCCCGCACTGCTGCGCTCAGGCCCCGGTGTCCGGGCTCACACACGGTCGGTCCGCCGCCGCGCCACTCGATGAGCGTCGGCCATCCGTCGCACGGCGTGCCGTGCGGCGGCCCGGAGCAGCGCGGGCAGGCCGTGACCGGCTACCTGCTCTGCGGTGGATGCGGCAGCGAGGACTTTGCCGAAGACGGGCCGGACTCTAAGGCGGGGCGCACAGCGCGGGCTGTTTCGCCGCCCGGGGCAGCGGCTGCGGCGTCCTCCAGTGCCAGGCGGGCCTGCAAGGTGGCCGGGTGATCACGCCAGTACGGGTGGCCGGAGACGGCCAGGCCCGCTCGGACCAGCTCGGCCGCGAGGGTGGTGCGCAGAGCGGGCTCGGCGGTCATGCGGTTGTAGAGGCTGATCTGGGCCTGCCTGAGCCGGATCAGGTCTTCGGGGAAGTCCATGGAGATCACCTCGTCACGTTCACTCGTCTGCCGACCGCGGCTAAGCGGAATCAGGGATTCGAACAGTTATACGATACTGCTGTGACCGCCTACGACTATCCCGTGCGCCTGCGGGCCCTGCAGCTCCAGCTGCATCGCGTGACCGCCGACCACCGTCGCCTGTGTGCCGAGCTGCCCTGGTCGGTGGAGCCGATGCCCGGCTGGAAGGCGTCCGACCACCGCTACTCCCACCGCGGTGACGTCCCGGCCAGCCCCGGCTACACCGATGAACAGAAGCAGGCGCGGGCACGGATGGAGCGGCGGATGCGGCGCCTGGCCGAAGCCCTCGTCACCCACGAGTTCTGGGCGACCGTGGAGGGCGATCAGCGGGTGAAGGCCCGCATGGCGCTCAAGCAGGTGGAGTCCTGCGTGCCGGAGGAGGCGTAGCCGCCGTGGACGCCGACCGGGATGTGGGCTGGCTGCTCCCGCCGGACGTGGGCCGGCTGCGGGTGCTGGAGCAGTGGTGCGTGCTGCTGCTGGAGCTGATACGGGAGCGGATCGCCGACATCGAGAGGGGGGAGCGGGTGGCCGAGGCGGCCCGGGCGGGCCCGGTGCCGGCTCCGGTGGTGGAGTGGAAGATCCAGTACGGGATCGGGCGGGAGGGCGCTCCGATGCTGGTGCATGCCGGGGACTGCCGCCTGGCCTCGGGCCGTACCCGGCCCGCCACGCGGGAACAGGCCCTGGACGTGCTGCGGCATGCCGGGGTCGAGGCGTGCGCGATCTGCGGTACCGCCCGCGAGCTGGGCCTGACCGACCCCTGACGGCCCGCCGCGGGGAATCCGGTCGAGCGGCAGGGGTGAGCTGTCCCCGCTCGGGGAAGACGCCCGGCCCCGGGGGACGGCAGAGGGCGGTGAGCGGCGATGGCCAGACCCGTGTGGAGCGGGGTTCTGAGCTTCGGGCTGGTGTCGGTTCCGGTCGGGCTGTACACCGCGACCGACAGTCACACGATCTCTTTCCATCAGCTGCAGCGGGGTACCTCGGACCGGATCCGGAACCGGCGGGTGAATGAGCGCACCGGGGAGGAGGTCGGTCTGGACGACATTGTGAAGGGCTTCGACACCGGCGCGGAGTACGTCCTTGTGGAGCCGGGGGAGCTGGACGAGATCGCCCCGGGACGGTCGAAGGCGATCGAGGTGGCCGGCTTCGTCGATCTGGACACGGTGGAGCCGATCTACTTCGACAGGACCTACTACCTCGGCCCGCGCGGGGAGCAGTACGGGAAGGTGTACGCGCTGCTGGAGCGGGCGCTGGCGGAGTCCAACCGGGCCGGCATCGCCACGTTCGTGATGCGGGGCCGGGAATACCTGGTGGCCCTGAAATCCGAGGGCGGCCTGCTCACCCTCCACACGCTGCACTGGGCCGACGAGATCCGCGACCCCCATCAGGAGGTCCCCGACCTGCCCGGAAAGGTCGAGCCGACGGCCGCCGAGGTGAAGATGGCGATGCAGCTGATCGACGCCCTCGCCCTGGAGTGGCATCCCGAGGACTTCCACGACATCTTCCGGGAGAAGGTGAAAGCGCTCATCGAGGCGAAGGCGGCGGGGGAGAGCGTGGAGAAGGCCGAGCCGGCGGCCGCGCCCACCGGCGTGGTCGATCTGATGGAGGCCCTGCGGGCGAGCGTGGAACGGGCCCGCTCACCCAAAGACACCGGCGAGAAGGCGAGCACCTCCAGGACCACCACCGCGGGCCGGGGGAAGAAGCCGGCGGCGAAGAAGCGCACCACTGGGTCGGGGTCCGGGTCGCTTCGGTCGCTGACCAAGGCCGAGCTGTACGAGAAGGCCGCGAAGGCCGGGATCAAGGGCCGCTCCGGCATGAGCCACGACCAGCTCGCCGACGCCCTCAGCCACACCGGACGCTCCTGACCGGCACCCCTGGGGAGCACTGCGGGCGCACGTGGCCGGGCCCGTAGTGCCCGGCGTACCGGTGGGAGGTGCACACACAGGTCCGGCCTAGCCGGCATCTGCCCCACCGCCACGGTCTGGTGGCTGAGTCGGCCAGCTCGGGGGATCGGGGGCAGGCGAGGAGCTCGGGCAGGAGCCGCCCGTCGGGGAGTCGGCCCCGCGCCGTCGCCGGCCCGCCGGGCGGCGCCGGGCGGGCCGGGCGGTCGCGCCGTTCGCTGTTGCGGCGGCACAGGCTGCGGTGTCCACATGGGCGCCCGAGTGGTACAGCTCCGCCGGGGGCCGCGGCGGGCGGCCGCAGAGGGCCCCGCCTCCGTGGCGTATTCGCCCCGGTGTAGGCCTGTGGGCGGCCCGGCCGACGTTGGATCGGGCGGTCCAGTCGCAGTGCGGCAGTGGCTACGGGCCTGGATGATGACGCCATGCGTAGCTCGCGGCGCATGCGCCCCAGGATCCGTCGGCCGAGCAGGCCGGCTCGGCCTGCCGGGGTGGCGTCTGACCGCTGGCTGCGCATCGGGTCCTGGGGTGCATTGGTATCGGCCCTCGCGGCGGCGCTAGGGCTGCTCTTCTCTGGCATGGTGGCGTTGTCCAGTGTGAACGCCATCCGTCAGCAGCTGGAGCAAGACCGCCGGTATCAGGCGGGCCGGGTGACCTCCTGGTACATCCAGCCTGAGGCTGGATACGGCCTGGTCGTCGTTAACCGTTCACTTGACCCCGTGACCGCTCTCGTACTGGTCTTCGAGGTTCGAAAATTGGACGGCGATCGCGTCGATGACCGCCGTGTGCCTCTCGGATTCGGCACCCTGACTCCGTGCACCCGCCTGACCTTCCCACCGGGCTCGTTCCGCACCGCCATCTCCCACTTCCCTGACTTCTCCCGGGAGTATCTCCACGAGAACGCGACGCCGGTGGCGATCCGGTTCACCGACGCGAACGGCAGGAGATGGGTCCGCGACGACACGGGGCTGCACGTTATGCCCCACAGCCGCCCGGCCGAGATGGTCCCCTACGTGACTACCCCCGAGATCGGCGTCCCCGATGTAAAGCGAGAGCCAGCCCAGCACTGCGACGTCTGATCGTCGCCCTCCCGTCCATCAGACAGCCTGGCCTGCGATTTCGATGCTTAGAACAGGTTCTAATGGGGCGCTACACACCCGTTGCCACCGGTCGAAGGCAGACCAGGACCCGGCCGAATGGCTGCCGCCGGCAGCGAAGCGCTCTGCCGGTATGGGGCGGAGTGGACCGCGACGAAGCTCCGGTGGGGCCTGGCGGTGGACGAGGCGGAGCGGGACCGGCCGCTGGTCATCGCGGCCAGCTGCGGTGACACGGCTGTGGAGTTCACCCCCGCCCCGTAGCTGGCCGCACGCAGGCAGGGGCCGTCCCCCCCAGGGTGGCGGCCTCGCGCCTGTACCCGCCCCTGGCCTGCTGCGCGGGACGCGCGCAAGAGCCGTTCGGCTCACGTGGGCGGGTGCCAGAGCGGTGACCGGGTGGTCCACTGCCACGGATGCGCGGCACTCGCCTGGCCCGCGGGGCTGGCGAGTCGCCTGGTTCTTGCGGGCGGGTGCGGCACGCCCTGTCCGGTCAGCAGGTTTTGTAGTCGTAGCGGGTGGAGTTGTAGGCGCAGGTGTGGTGGATGGTCTTGTTGGCGCGGCGGAGGGTGGCGGTGTCCTTGTCGTTGTTCCAGACGTAGGCGGCGCGCTGCTGGAAGAGCGTCGAGGTGGTGTTGGTGCCGCGTCCGGTTTTGACGGTGACGGTTTTGCCGGGCTTGAGGGTGAAGGCTCCGAAGGTGTAGGTGTGGCGGGAGGCGTCGTTCAGGGTCCAGCCTTTGAGGCTGACCGCAGTGGCCGTGCCGTTGGTGATCTGTACCCATTCCCCGTTGAGTGAGGTGTTGGTACGGGTGTCGCTGCCGGGGGAGTCGTACCAGATCTTTGAGATGCGCAGGGTTCCGGCGGCGGTGGCCTGGCCGGGGACCAGGAGCAGCGCGGCGGCGGTGAGGGCGGTACCGGCGGTGAGGTGGCGGGTTCGGGGCATGGGCAAGAGAGGTCACGTCCTGTCCGTAGGGCCGCCGTCGCATCGGCGGTGTGGCCTTGGACGCTATGTGCGGCTCGAAGCGGGTGGGGCTGCTGTTGCCTGCTCGTGACAGAACGTCACCCGCAGGTGTTCTTCGGCCTCCAGGTTGCCTCGATGGGGCGGGGCCGGCTCGGGGGAGTGTCCCGCACGGTGGGAGCCTGGCCGAGCGCTGCGGGGTGAGCCGGGGACACCGCGCGTGGCAGGCGGATGAGCGCCGGCGGGTCCTTCGGGACGTCCTCCGAAGCTGCCCTGCTGGTCGGCCCACCGCGCGGGGCTCGGTTCCCGTATCGCCGCCGCTGGTGCCCTGGGGTGGCCGTTGGGGGTCAGTGGGTGGCATGGCAGCAGACCGGCACCGCGCCGGGCAACGGCGAGTCCAGGCGGCGTCACCAGCCTGATGCAGTAGGACCCTGTCCGCTCACAGCCGCCAACCTGCATGTCGTGCCACCGCAGCAAGCGTGACCCGCCGTCCGAGGCAGAGGTTGTTCCGGTATGGACACCTACCTGCTGGACGCGCTGCTCGATCCCGACGTGGAGGAGCCCCGTTGTCCCCTGCTGACCGAGGGCGAAGCCCGCGCCCTGATGGTTCTTCTGGCTCGGCTCGATGACGACAGCGAGGGGGAGGTCCGCGACGCGGCCGGTGAGCTGCGGTTCCGGATCGGTTCCAGGCTGCCTGGCTGAACTGCCCGATGCCGCCTCCGCGGAACGCGCCAGGACTTCGGCGGCCGCGCAGTCCTGGCGCGCCCGCACGCCAGGCCGGGTTATTGCTGGACTGGCGCGGCTTACCAGCGCTATGAGTGCGCGGCCTCACCCACTGTCTGACCCGGCCCGCACTGGTGAGCTCAGGCCCCGTCGGTGTCGGACTCCACACGGCCGACCCGCCGCCGCGTCACTCGATGAGCAGCGCGTCGTCCAGTGGGATGTCATCGGGGTCCAGGCCGGCCCGCCGCAGGAACTCCAGGATGTCGCCGGGGCCGAGGGCGCGGCCGAGGAATTTGCCGCCCAGGACGGACGCGGCGTCCGCCCTGGGTGTCCCCTCGGACAACAAGGCAGATGACGCCCAGAAAACCGCCACACCGATCCGACCCCAGGCCCACCCACCAAGGCCAGATGGCTATCGATCACGGCTCAGACGGCCCAGGGCTCACCAGTCGGAAGGGCTGTCCTTCCTGCTCAGCGACGACGACCCCTGACTCGCCCTTACAAATCCAATGGACACCGACGCGCCAACTGAAATCTCCTGGCGTACTGGCAGAAGCCCTAAGGATGAAATGCTCGGGTTCCAGATGCGAGACCGCGTACGGGAAGTCCGGCACACCCTCGGCCGGCCTCACCACAGGCGTTGGACCGCCGAGATCCACCTCGAAAGTACGCTCCTTGGGGATCTCGAAATACGAATTGTTCAGTTCATCCTTCAGCAGGAACACGTAGCCGATCGGGGGTGGGGTACAGCGTGACTGCACCTGCACGTCGAGCTTGGTGAGGATCACAGCACGATCAACGGCAGCTTCGACAAACACGCGCACGACGCACCTGTGGATGCTCACCAAGTCCACGGAACGCACCGCTGTCAGATCCTCGGGAAGAGGGCCAACATGTCCTACCAGGATCATCTCCTGTTCAGTCCGCACAGTGAGTGGAGCTGGCGGTGTAGAGACCAGTACGGCATCTCGACCATGCATGATGGCCTTATCAGCACCACGGGCCACGATCCCGCCGAGAGCTGAGGCGAGACCCGCGAGGACTGCAGCCACGATCCACTTGCCAACACCAGGCACAGCGAGGGCTACAGCAACTGCAGCCAGCAACAGGGCGACGACGCCCACCCGCAACCAGAATCGACGAGATCCCACAGCTGCCACCTTCAACGCTTCTCCCGAGGCGCCATGGTGCCTGACGATCCACGTCAGGGAACGGATGAGACACACCTGGTTTCCACTGAGAACCGACCCAACTCACCCCAGGCCCCACCCAAGCGCAGCGACACCCCCCTGGCCACAGACCAAGGACCAGTGAATCTGCGCAGCAACCAAACAACCTGCGTACCCACATCGCCAGCCAAGAAACACCCAGGCCAGACGGCTGACGATCCCCGACCCCGCGCAGATTCAATGAGCCACCGGCACCACCAAGCCGATCAACCCAAGTGCACAACACCAGGTCACAAGCATGACCACTGCTCAGGTTCACTGACCGGCGACAACTCCGGTTGAAAAAGACCGCCGGGCGGGAGTGGCCAGATCTTCGGGATGCTACACACCGCATCCCAGTCTGATGCACACTGATGACTGTACCGCCCCGGGGACCCGTTGGGACCCGTTCACCCAGTCGAGTCAACATCTCCCCGCCGGGGTTTTCTGCGACGGGGAAGCACGCCAGGATCGGCTTGTACCGCGGCGAATCGGGCCGCGGACGCGAGCGTGAAGGACATGCGGCGATGGCGCAGGGCAGCGTGAAGTGGTTCAACGCGGACAAGGGGTTCGGTTTCATCGAGCAGGACGAGGGCGGTCCGGACGTCTTCGTGCACCACTCGGAGATCCAGGGCACCGGATACAAGGCCCTCGACGAGGGCCAGCGGGTCGAGTTCGAGATCGGGCAAGGCCAGAACGGCCCCCAAGCCCAGCAGGTCCGCCTGATCTGAGCCCCGTCCCCTGCTGCTGGCCGGGCCCGCGCCAGCGGGCCTGTCCTGGAGGCGGAGCCGGAAGGACCAGGGGTGGGAGCGCAGCGGACACCCAACGGGCCGTAAGCCCAGACCCCGTGAAACGGGGTCACCCAGGCCCGCGCAGCGGGCCGTTCGGGTGGAGGGCAGGATCCGGGCCTGACACCCGTTTGGATGGTTTCCGTCGTATCGCGTAGTGGCAGGATTCGGCTGGTTCCCACTTGGACGATGAAAGGGCGCAGGCATGCCGAATGGCACGGTGACGATGTTCAATGATGCGAAGGGGTGGGGGACGATCAAGTCCGATGATGGTGAGGAGGTCCCTGTCCATCACACCGAGATTATCGCCGAGGGCTTTCGGACGTTGGCGGTGAACGCGAGGGTGGTCTTCGGCATCAAGGACGGCCCCAATGGGCGCCAAGCCCAGAAAGTCATGGTGGTGGGCTGACCCAGCCGCTTCCCCTGTTGCCGGCTGGCCCGCGGAGCGGGGCTTTGGTCCTGGAGGCGGAGCCGGAAAGACCCGGGTGGGGGAGCGGAGCGGACCCGCCCAACGGGCCGGAGACCCGGACCCCGTGAAACGGGGTCACCTCCCGCGCTGCGCGCGGGAGTCCCCTGGGCCCGCTTGCGGGCCCGTTCGGGATGGAGCGAAGCGGAGTCCCGAACCGTCCTCCGCAACGCGGAGGACCCCGGCCCTTTAGGGCCGGCACTGGGCCCGCTTGCGGGCCCCCGAGGCGCAACGCGCCGCGGTT
>NZ_JBFBGR010000035.1:0-88834 GCF_040684755.1 Streptomyces sp. NPDC089799
ACGGCACCCTCGCAGCACCGCGACACGCGATTGCGCTCGACAAGCCGGTCGGGCAGTGGCTCACCAACATCCGCCGGCCCGGAGGACTCGGCAAAGACCCCGCACGCGCCCGACGGCGGGCCGCCGCCCTCACCGCCATCGACCCCGACTGGAACCCCGGCGAGAACGGGTGGACCGTCGACTGGCAACGGCACCACGCCTACCTCGCCCAGCTCCTGGACGACGGCGCGCTCCTCGACGCAATCGTGCCCGGGGTGACCCGGCACGGCGAAGACATCGGCCGCTGGCTCGCAACCCAACGCCGCGACTACCACCGGCTCAACGCCGAACAGCAGCACCGCCTCGCCGAACTCGGCGTCACCGCAGCACCCGCGGGCGCCCGCCGGGCGCCCGCGATGACGAGCACGGTGTCCACAACCGGGCGCGGCGCGGAAGCCTTCCACAAGGGCTTGGCGGCCCTGCAGCAGTACCTGGCGCGGGAGGGCTCGCTCATGAGGATTCCGCGATCGCACGTGGAGACCGTGCGCCACGACGGACAGGAGGTGGAGGTCCGGCTGGGGGTGTGGCGCAGCAACATGCGCAGTCGGCGGGGTTCGCTTCCGGAAGGGCAGCGGAGGCAGTTGGAGGACCTCGGCCTGTTCGACTGACCCGCCCTGGGTGCGGGGCCCGTACGGTGGCGACCCATAACCGGATAGGCGGATGAGCTGTCTGTGTGGGTGTGACGGGAGCAAGCGAAGGCGCTTCCACTGGTTTCTTGCGGCGCAAGGTACTGGGTGAGTATCTTGTACCGCATGACAAAGGAACTGTCCGCGGCCGGTGACCAGCGGCGCAGTCAGCTCCTGCGCGGAGTGCTCGACCTGTGCCTGCTCTCTCTGATCGCCGAACGGCCCAGGTACGGCTTCGAGTTCGCCGAGGCGCTCGCAGCGGGCGGCATGGAGCTGGTCAGCGACGGCAGCATCTACCCGCTGCTCGCACGGATGGAGCGGGCAGGACTCATCTCTTCGTACCGTGCCCCGTCCCCCAGCGGCGGTGCCCCGCGCAAGTACTACCGCCTCACCGAGGCGGGACACGCCGAACTGAGCGGCGGCCGGGCCGGCTGGCTCGCCTTCGCCGGGCAGGTGGGCCGCATCCTGACCGCCACAAAACCCACGGGGGGAACCACACCATGACCAACGCGCAGATCCTCGCCGCCTGCCGCAGCAACTGGGAGTACCGGGGCATCGACGACGCCTCCATGAGAGATGCTCGAGGAGCTCTCCGCGCACCTTCAGGACGCCCAGGCAGCCGGCCGCACGGGACAGGACGTCATCGGGGGCGACGTCCGTACCTTCGCCGCCGCATGGGCACGGGCGCGCACCCCGTTACCGCTCCGCATGCTGCGCACCGCGTCCCTGGGGTGCTTCGCCATCGGCTGCCTCCTGCTGTTCTCGTATGCGATCCGGTGGACCACCAGCCTGGACATAACCCCCGGCCAGCTCGCCTTCTGGGCGGTACTCGGCACGGCCACCGTCACCTGGGAGCTGCGGCGCGGCAGCCTCGGCATACGCCGGAGCTGGGCCCTCGCCCTCGCCGCCGCCCTGCCCGCAGCGCTCCTCACCGAATGGCTGGCCGGCGACGCAGTGCTGCTCGAACTGCCTCTGTGGGCCGCGCCCCTCCTGCTGCTCCCCGGACTGCCCTACGCCATCACCGACGCACGCGCCAAGAAGAACAGCCGAGCCTGAACACCACGACCTGTCGGCCAGGCCCACACCGAACACCTCCCCGACAAAAACCACCCACTACACCGGCACCCGGAATCGCCAACCAGAGAGAACGACGCGACCGGCCCGACAACGGCCGACTCGCCGCGCTCACCGAACCCGGCATCCACTGGGCGCAGCAGAGCAGGATTACCCAGCCACCGGCACCGGCACCGGCACCGGCAGGGTTATACGTAGTGGGCAGCCCCGTTACAGGACATGCCCAGCGCTGCGGTGAGCTGTTTGATGTCGAGTTCGGCAGCAAGGGTGAGCAGCCGGGTCGAACGCAGGACTCGTGGCAGCAGGCCGACCGGGGCCAGGCTGTCACGGATGTGGGCGGCGCCGGCCGGTCGTGTGTGGGTTCTGGTCAGGCGGGTCACCAGGACATGTGGATTGTCCGTGCCCAGCGAGGCCCGGTGGTCGAGGCAACCCGTGAGCGCCTTCCACGTCGCGGTATCGAGTGCAAGGTCGGCGGTGCGTCCGGGGAAGCGGACCGCGTGACGGGCAGGGGTGAGGTGGTCGAGGGTGAGGAGGCGCAGTTCGGTCGTTGTCGCCGCGTGGAGGAGAGCCGCCAGGCCGATGAAAGCCTCGTGCGGGTGCATCTCGCCATGGCTGTTCCAGCGGCGGTACAGCTTGCGCTGCTCGTGCAGGGTGAGGGTGGCACCCTTGAAACCGCGTGACTGCGGGGCGTCGAGAGGCGCGGCCGGGTTGTGGAGCACCACTTTGGTGCGGTGAGCGTGGGCGAAGAACTGGCGCAGGCCCGCCAGCCAGGAAGCCCTGCGGGCCGGGTTGCGAGCCAGAAAAGCTTCGAGGTCGGTCGTGTTCACCCCTGCCCAGGTGGTGTGTCCCTTCGCGTGGAGGTGGAGCGCCAGGTCCCGAACGGTGTCGAGGCGGATCTCGATGGTCTTGAGCTGATTCGGTCGCAGCCCGAGACGCCCTGCGTTCTCCCGCCGGGCCACCATCACCTCCGCGAAAGCGTGTACGGCGGGTCGCAGCGGGGCCGGAACAGCCTCTATCCGGCGCTCACGACGAGTCGCAGCCCGTGTGCTCTGGATGTCGGCGGGGACGTCGAGGAGGTGGTGGGCGTGGAAAAAGTCCGCTAGCAGCCGACTGAGCCAGGGGCGCGTACGGCGGGCCTCGGCGAGCAGGCTGAGCGGGTCGGTGGCGTCTGTTTCGGTGACCAGACGGGCCGTGTGAGTGAGGGCATCCGCGCCGTAGATGACGTTACGGTGCGTTGCCAGATGCGAGGCGAACTCTTCCCACCACGGCGGCGTGCGGGGCATCCGGCGGGACCAGCCGACCGCGCGGGTCCGCACCGTGTGAGGCGAGTACTCGTAGCAGCGCTTGCACATGCCCAGCGCCCACTGGGACGGCACACCGCATCCCGTACAGGCCGCAGGCGGCTCCGCCCTCGCCGGATCGGAACACGGACGGCACCACTGGGTCGCCGCATCAAGGGTGCGCCGGCGCCCGCACCGCTGACACGGGCCAAGCGCGGGCCTCCCCGCGGCCCGACGCCGGCAAGCCGCACACGTCTCCTCCGCCGAACGTCTGCCACCCCCGCAACCAGGACACGTCCGCAAGCACCAGGCACACAGGCCCGAGCCGGGGCGCAGCCAGCGCAGCTTCGTACAGCCTGGGCAGCGGCCCTGCACGGTGTCAGGGGCGGACGCTGACATGGATCTTGAACCTGCCAGGTAGAAGGGTGGACGGACAACCAAAGCCACAGTGGTCACAAGGGAGGCAGTGACCGTCCCCCGGCAACCCGCAGCGGGTCAGGCGACGGCTGCCCCGAGGCCGGTACCCGTACCGCGGGACTCGCTACAAGGAGATCTCCAGGAGCGCAGTCCAGGGCCGTACACAGGGCAGCCAAGGTGGACAGCTTCACCTGGGAAGGCTGTTTGGTGAACAGAGCCGACACCGAGGCCGCGGACAGGTCCAGGCCCGCCCTCTCGGCCAGCAGCCGCCGCAGCTGGGTTCCCGTCCACACACCGCGCTCCGCAGCCGCCATCCGCAGCCGCCACTGAACGCCTGCCGCCGGGTCCGGGAGCCCGGGTCCTGCTGAGGTCATGCCCCTCGCCCTTCTTCGGTCAGCCGGCCAGCGCGCGGACGGCGGAGTCAGTCGCGCGCCGCCAGACATCCTCGACGAAGTGCTGCGACGGCTTCACGTACGCCATCGTCGAAGCGATATGCCGGTGCCCGAGGAGCTGCTGGACCGCGATCAGATCCATGCCCCGCTCGTACTGGTGCGTCGCGCACGCCCGGCGCAACGCATGAGGCGTGAACCGGTCCTCCCCAGCCGCGCCCTCGAGATCGAGAAGACGGGCCAGGCGGTCCCGGACCGTCCCCCTCTTCATGGGCCGGCCGTCCTCGTCGCAGAACAGTGCCGGGCTGCTGGGGAACAGTGGCCGCACATCGGCCAGGTACCAGGCCAGAATCCGGTCCAGGCCCTCCAGCATCGGTGCCCACCGCGGCCGCGGTCCCGACGCGTTCGCCGCCTTGCCGAACCGCACATGCAGCTTCCCCGACCGGCCCTGTTCCAGGTGCACGTCCACCTGGTCCAGGCGCACTAGCTCGCTCACCCTGACCGCCGAGAGATACGGCGTGCGCAGCATGGCGTAGTCGCGGGCCATGGCCCGGTAGTCCGACGCGACCGCCACCCGGGACCGGGCGAAGGAGAAGAACGCCTCCAGCCGCTCCCTGCCGGGAGGAAGACCCACCGCGGCGTCGTCACCGGCATGCCGGACCCGGTTGAACCGGTCCATCCCGCCCTTCCCCACCGCGACACCGAACGTGCCACGGACCTGGACTGCATACCGCTCGACGACGAAAGCGTGGAACGTGCGCAGCATCTGCAGGTACTGCCGACGCGTACCCGCCCCCAGACCCTCAACCACCAGAGCGTGGAGCATCCAATCCACGTCCTCGACTTCCACCGCCCACACTGGACAGTCCAAACGCCCCAGAACACGGGCGAGGAGAGAGGTGTAGCTACGGACCGTCGTCGGAGCAAACCCGCGCACCACCCACGACCGGGCGAACGCCTGCGCACATTCGGCCTGGAACACCCACGGATCCGCTCCGGTATCAGGACCGGTCAGCCCGCCAGCGAGCAGACACAGCCCGCCACGCTCCCCCACACCCACACGCAACACCCCATGAATCCGTCAGCTAAGGCAGCACCTGAACAACCCCGCCCACACCGACGAACTCAACGACACACCGAAGAAAACGACACCCCGCCAGCGAAACAACCGACTCATCCACACGCCTCCCCGTTGAGCCACTGCGCCTCATCCACCAGGAACGTCCGGGGCCGCTCGGCCAGAGCAGTCTTCAGCAGCCGGTCGAACTCGCTGGGATGGCGGGGCGGCTCACCGGGCAGGCGCAGAACGTCGAAGAGCTCGTACCGCACGGCGCGGGCAGTGGGGCGGGCCCGGAAGGTAACCCTGCAGACCTCCTCGCCGCGGGCCGTCTCCAGCTCGTGCAGGCAGATGTTGACCGCGAGGGTCTTCCCGAAGCCGGCATCGCCGTGGATGCACATCATCGCCCGCGCGGCGACCGTGTCGGCGATGTTCTCCCGCGCAGTCAGCAGCGCCCGGGTGGTCACGACCGAGGCGTCCGGCAGGTCGACGTACTGGTAGATGGAAGCAGTCACCGCGGTTCCCCCTCGCCGGTGGTGCCGGAATCGGCGTCGGTACCCGCGCCGGGAGCGCTTGCGGTGCCGGGGCCGGGCGGTTCATCAGCGGCAGGCACAGCCGGCGGAAGCGCGGGGCGGGTGCGGGCGGCGAGGGAAGGCGGTGTGCGCCATCCGGCAGGCGGCGCAGCCGGCGGGATCAGGTCCGGCAGCGCCAGCCGCGACAGGTCCGACCGTTCGGCCGCCGCCAGCTCCAAACCGGCCTCCACCTCGGTCACCGCTCCCAGCCTCTCGGGCTTCCCCGGGCGGGTGGCTGCGGCGTAGCGCTCACGCTGCGCCGCGGCAAGGTCCTGCCGCAGCCGGCGAGTGCGGGCGGCCCGCGCCGTACGTACCGCGCTGATCTGCTCCGGTGTGGCAGCATCCGCCAGTTCGGCGGGCCCCAGGTACCGCCCAGTGGCGGCGTCGAAGACCTCAATGCGGTGCTGGTGGTGCGGCATGAACCGCACCCGAACCCTCAGACCCGACTGGCCCGTCATCCACGCACCTACATAGTCACGGCTCCTGAACCGGACACCGTGCGTGGAGATCACCCGGAACCGGCCGGTCTCTTCCAGCGTGAACGTCCACAACTCCTCAGCACTCACCTCCCGCAACGGCGTCGGATCCGCCTCCCATGCTTCCAACGGGGTCCTCCCGCCCAGTGGATCGGGCTGGTGCACCGTGTTCCACCACGACACCCAATCCAGCAGCCGGGCGGTGAAGTCCTCGAAGTCCAGCAGCACCTCGTCCTTCGGCCGCGCCCGGCGACGGCCCGGGCGCGGCTGACGGACGTATCCGGGCAACGAGGCCAGGAACATCGACTCAACCGCCCGGTTCAGGCCCTCCACCGTGCCCTTCAGGTGCGGGGTATAGGCGGGTAGATCCTCCACCCTCACGTCCAGGACATCGAACGCGGCCGTCACCGTCCTCGACAGGAAGTCCTTGCCCCGGTCCACGCGTACTTTCTCCGGCAGCCCACCCTGCGGCCCGAACGGCTCCTCGTGCAGCACCGCCGCACGCAACGCGGCCAGTACCGACTCCCGTGAGGGATGGCCCGGCGTCACCGCCGACCCCATCACCGTGTTCGACGCGCAGTCCACGAACCAGGTGACCCACGGCCTGCGGACAGTTCCCTCGACATCGACCAGGACAGGGGCCTGAACGTGGTCGGTCTCCCAGACCTGGTTCCGCCAGCCCCGCGGCCGCGACAAAAACACGTCATGAGCCCGCGCTGCCCGCTCCCCACCAGCAAGGCCAGCCCGCTCCCCCGGCGACAAATCACGCTGGATCGCCCGGTGGAGAGTGGGAACCGAAGGCGGCGGAGGTCCCTGTCCCCTCACAGCGCGGGCAACAAGCTCACGGTGAACGGCGGCCACATTCCCCTTCCACAACGCGAGCAAGGCACGCACCTCCGGGGTGACCGTGAACCGGTCACGGGACTGCGCCCGCTCACCAGGACACATCGCCGCACACTCGTCACGCTCGGCAGCGGCCAGCCACCGCCACACCGTCCGCTCCTTCACACGAAGCGCTTCAGCCATCGACCGGACATGCCGGGACGACAGCGCACCCTCCCGCCGCAACGCCAGGAGCCGACGCACCGCCGGCCCGCGAAGAACCCTGGCCGAAGCCTCAGGCAGCCCCGCCGTCTCCCCCAACACCCGATCCCCAGACTCCACCCCTCGATCAGACCGAGCCCACCCCACCGACTACATAAGAACTCTCGAACCTGAGACAGCATCACCCACCATGAGATAACACCTCACGACAGTGAAATCTCTCGCCTCATGACAGTGAGAAACAGCCAGCGACAACTCTCTGACCAGCCACAAAGACCCACGACCACGACCCCAGCCACTGACACACACCACCACTGACACCAACCCGAGAGATCGCAGACGGGCCGGCCGGCCACAGTCGGGACAGACTGCTGTCTGCCATCGGTGAACACCACCCCGAGCGGGCGCAACGGTCATTACCGTCCAGTCGTATGACGACGGTCACAACCCGTACGGTCGAATACCCGGCCGACAACCTGACGATGATCGGACACCTCGCGCTCCCGGCCGGTGCCGAACGCCGGCCCGCAGTCCTGATCGGACCCGAGGGAATGGGGCTCAGCGATGTCGAGCGCCGGCGGGCCGAGGCTCTGGCCGAGCTGGGGTACGTGGCGCTGGCCTTCGACCTCCACGGCGGACGCTATCTGGACGACCCAGAGGAAATGCTGGCCCGTTGCATGCCGCTGCTCGCCGATCCCGACCGCATGCGAGGAATCGGTCACGCCGCGCTCGACGTGTTGCGTGCCGAACCACGGGCCGACCCCGACCGGACCGCCGCCGTCGGCTACGGCACCGGGGGCGCAGTCGCACTGGAACTCGGTCGCGATGGCGTCGACCTGCGCGCGATCGGGACAGTCAACGCACTGACCACGGGCCGACCGGGCGAGGCGGCACGCATTCGCTGCCCCGTATGGGCCGGGGTGGGGTCGGAAGACCCGATCATGCCGCCCGCGCAACGGGAGGCGTTCACCGCAGAGATGCAGGCCGCGGGCGTCGACTGGCGCCTCGTGGTCTACGGAGGAGCCCTTCACGCCTTCCACCACCCGCCGGTCGACCACACCGTGCCTCCCGGCGTCGGCTACCACGCACGGCACGCACAGCGAGCCTGGCGTGACATCGTCGCCCTGCTCGCCGAGTGCCTGCCCATCACGGATTGATCCGATCGGCTCCTGATACTCACTCCTGCCCGCCGTCATCGTCTTCGTCCAGCTCTGGGGCATCCGGGTCGCGCAGCGGGCGCAGCTCCTCGGCGAACAACCGGTCGGCATCCACGCGCACCGAGGGGAAGGCGCGCTGCATTTCCTCGGCCAGGCCCCAGTGGGTGGTGGCGACACGGCCGTCCAGGAGTCCGCTGCTTCAGTAGCTCCCGTCGTCGCCGCCGGTCTGGCGGATGCGGGATGTGCCGCGGGTCTTCGCGCGCTGGGTGAGGTGTTCAGGCGGCGTGCCGGGGGTGCGGCGTCGGGTGCGGGTGCCGGCCGTCTGCTCGACGACGGAGTCGCCACCGGCATCGGCGTACTGCCGCACCCGGCGGCCTCCGCCCGGAGCGGCGGGAGCCCCACCCCGCGACGTCCACCACGTCAGCCCGTACAGCACACCGGCCGCAACCACCGCACCGCAGGCCGTCGCCACCGCCCAGCGGTCGCCGTCGTCCTTCGGCAGCCAGCCCCACGGGAGCGCTCGCACCAGCCACACCGCCAGGGCAAACGAGACCACGGAGGCCGCCCCGGCCGCCGCCCACCGCACCGGACCCGACATCGCCCGCCTCCCGTTCGCCGTACGCCGTACGCCGTCCTGAGCCTGACTCCAACATCGCACAGCGGTAAGAGAATTGGTGTGGTTGCGGCCAAGTCCTGTGCTGCGGTCCCGGCCGCGCTGCAGACTTGGGCCATGGACGGAAGACTTCCCGAGGGGGGCGGCGGGTCCGGCGGCGACGGCGACCCGGGGGCCGAGGCGGAGGACTGCGCGGGCGGTGCGCGTCTACCGGACGGTGAGATCCGGCTCGTCGCGCGGGGGCGCGGGCGGGCCCAGATCCACCAGATCGTCGGCGGCACGCAGCATGTGGTCCATCACCACCATTACGGGGACGGGCCCGCCGTACCGCTCGGGCTGCCGGGGCTGCGGGTGTGGATCGACCGCATGGCTGCCGACTACCGCGAGATCTGCGCTGCGGGGGAGGCTCCGGGCGGGCGTCGGCAACGCGCGGGGCGGCAGCGTGAGCTGGCGACGCTGCAAGTCCAGCTGGCCGGCGACGGGGGCCACCGGAACGGCATCAATCAGGTGCGCCGACTGCTGGCTGCTGGGGCCGTCCAGTACCTGCACGCGGCGGGCCGGGTGCCCGCCGAACCGCTGCCGGAGGCTCTGGTGGTCGACTTCGCGGTGTTCGCGCTATGGCCGGTGGTCCAGGCGCCGGTGTTGCCGGCCGGCTGGGAGGGGTATCTCGCGGTGCTGACCTCGCCGCGGCTCGCGGTGCTGGTGGCCGCTGCGCGGGAGGCCGGCCGCGGGGAGGGCCTGGGACCCGAGGAGTTCGGCCGTTCACTGGCAGAGCGGCCCTTCGCGCACGGGGTGCTGGCCCTGCTGGAGGATCTGGCCGACCCGCGGCGCGGAGGTGCCTGCCTGACGGCTCTGGCGGTGGCGGCCCGTACGCCGCCTCCGCCACAGCGGCTCGGTGGGAAGGCGACGCTGGGCTGGTTGTTCGGGGCCGGGGCGGTGGGCGGCGTCACCGGGGCCGGGGCGGAGCTGGCCGAGCGAGTCTGGGAGTGGTTGCAGGAGGCGGCGGAGGACAGTCCGCTGCGGCTGTGGCTGGCCCGGGAGATAAGCATCGCGACCGTGGGCGCCCTCGATGCTGACGGCGTCGGACCGGGCGGCGACCGCGGGTCCCGCGACCGTGAGGGCGGGTTCCTCGACGGACTTCTCGACTGAGGGGGACGGCTATGTTCGATCACCTCCGGCAGCTGCTCCACCTCGCGTTGCTGTCTGCCGGTCTGTGGCTCGGCGTCGCGGCCCTGATGGCGCTCATGGCCTACGGGCACCCCTCCTCGATCCGCCGGTTCCTCGCCGTACGCCGGATGCTGCCAGGTCTGCCCGCGCCGGTGGTCTTCGAGTCCGCACGAGGCTGGCTGCTGGCGACCGCGCTCGATGCCGGTACGGGAGAGGAGGAGACCGCCCGGCTGATCCACACCGGTCGCCTCTCGCTGCTGGGCCGGGGCATGCGGGGGCCGGTCGACGCGATGGTGCTGCGCCGGCGGCTGGCGGCGGAGGTGGCGTGGCGGGTGGCCCTATTGGCGTTGGTCACCCTCCCCGCCCTCGCCGCTGCCGTATGGCTCACATACACGGTGAGTCCGGTGTGGGGCTGGGTGGTGGCCCTCCTGGCCGGGTACCAGTGGATGATGGTCGGCACGGGCGGGGAGCCCGTGTTGCCCGCCTTCCGGTTCGTTGTCCCCCTGCTCACGGCCTACCTCTTCGCCGGGCGCGTGGACTGGTGGCACCCCTCGCCGGCGGTGACCGCGGCTCTGTGCAGCACGTATACCCTGGTGGGGATGGCCGCCCACGGGTTCTTCAGCAGCGGAGAGCGGCGCTTGGCAGAGGAGTACCTGGCCGACGAGCGGGCCGCCGCCTGGGACAGTTAGACCGCGCGGGCGGGAGTCGCGGAGAGGACGACGCCAGGAGTCGTCGCGAGGCCGCGTCAAGACGATGGTGGCGCTTGACGCCCTGGCCCATCACTACCGTGCATCCCCGAAGCGCAGTACGTAGCGTCGTTGCCAGGGGGTCTCGACAGCACGGGGGTGGTAGTGCTGACGGACGAACGCGACAGCTTGTTCCGGCGGAACTCCGTCAAGGACGGCCATGCATGCCAAGGCTGTTCCGGTGCGGCCTCGCCCGCCTCGGCACGCGACCTCGACACGTTCACGTTCGTTCCCTGCCCGCGTCAACGCCTCCTGCAGCACATCCCGAGCTTGCCGGGGGTCCTTGGGAAGGCGGAAGTCAGGCCACGGCAGCCATCGAGCCGTCCACTCCGTCGGCGGAGGCTGCTTGCCCAGGAGGTACACCGCGAACGACGGCGTCGGCCCTGAGGGCAAGGGGTAACGCAATCCCCGGCCACGCACCAGCGCGCCTGAAGGAAACCGCAGGACCCCGTCCGTCGCGTGCCAGTCCTCACTCATGCGAGCACCCTATAGAGGGTTCATGCGCAGCAAGTCCGTCCTCCGGTAATGGACGCCGGCTGTCTGCGTCGACTGGTGTTGTCCGGTGTTGTCCGGTGTTCGGTGGGCTTTCGGGCGGGTCAGGTGGTGCGGTGGGGGCCGAGGTCGAGGAGGATGGCGGCCAGTTGCTCCGGGGTGAGGGCCGGGGCGGGCAGGGCCGATGCAGGGCGTGTCCCGGTGCGCAAGGCGTCCAGGAACAGGGTCAGTTGTCGGCGCCAGGCGTGCGGCGGTCCCGCGGCCTCGAGGGAGGGGACGGAGCGGCCCAGCGTGGCCAGGCTCATGAGCAGGTCCTCGACCGTGACGTCGGGACGCATGGTGCCGTCCTGCTGGGCACGGTCCACCAGCAGGGCCATCGTCTGGTGATTGTGGACGTGGACGGCGTCGAGGGAGGTCACGCCCTCGACCGGGGTGGTCATCAGATCGTTGATGCCGCGGTCCGAGGCCAGCACGGTGAAGACCGCCTCCAGGTAGCGGGCCAGCCCCTCCCAGGCGTCGGCCGCGCCGCGGGCTTCTTCCCCGGCTGCGATCGTTCCCTGGAGCGCGTCCTGGAACACCGCGTCGATGAGGGCGGGGCGGGTGGGGAAGTGCCGGTACAGGGTGGCGTTCCCGACGCCGGCCCGGCGGGCGATCTCGTCGAGGGGGGCGTCCAGGCCCTGGGCGGCAAAGGCCTTGCGCGCGGCGGCCAGCAGCAGCTCGCGGTTGCGCAGCGCGTCCCGGCGCATCGGCGCGGGCCGTTCGGTGCCAGGGGTCACACTCTCACTCCTTGCGTTGCTCGTGTTGCTTGTGTTGCTTGTGTGCATTTCGGTGGGGCTGGGTTCGGTACGGATGCTAGTGCCATGGGTCGCCGGATCAGGCCGGGAGGCGTCGCGACCAGCGGACCGGCAGGGCGGCGAGGCCCCTGAGCATGCTCCCGGGGCGGCGTACGAGGGAGTCGGGCTCGACGGCCAGGGCGAGGTCCGGAAGCCGGCGCAGCAGTGTCTCCACAGCGATCCGCCCTTCGACACGGGCGAGCGGGGCACCCAGGCAGTGGTGGATGCCGTGGCCGAAGGCGAGGTGGCCGCGGACGGTACGGCGGATGTCGAAGCGGTCGGGATCGGCGAAGTGCTCGGGGTCGCGGGAGGCTGCGGCCAGGGAGAGCATCACGCTGTCGCCGGCCGCGATGCGGACGCCCGCGATCTCCACGGGTTCCGCGGCGAACCGGAAGGCGGCGGAGGTGACGGGGCCGTCGTGGCGGAGCATCTCCTCGACGGCGCCGTCGAGGAGGCCGGGATCCGCCCGCAGGGCGGCGAGCTGGTCGGGGTGGCGCAGCAGGTTCAGGACACCGCCCGAGATGAGATTGACGGTGGTTTCGTGCCCCGCGACGAGCAGCAGGAAGGCCATCCCGAGCAGTTCCTCGGCGGAGAGTCCGTCCGGTGCGGCGGAGGCCCGGACCAGGGAACTCATCAGATCCGGGCCGGGATCGTCGGCCTTGGCTGCGATGAGCTCGGCGAAGTACGCGCTCATCCCGCCGGCTGCGGCACCTGCGGCGGCGGGCGATGACGGCGCAACGAGCTCGGTCGACCAGGTGTGGAAGAGGTGCTGGTCGCCGGCGGGAACTCCGAGCAGCTCGCAGATGACGGTCAGCGGCAGTGGCAGGGCGTAGTCGGCGACCAGATCGGCGGCCCCGACGGGCGGGAGGGCGTCAAGGAGGCCGTCGGCGATCTGCTGCACGCGGGGGCGCATCGCCTCGATCCGCCCGGCGGTGAACTCGCGGGCGACCAGGGCGCGCAGGCGGGTGTGGTGGGGCGCGTCGGTCTGCAGCATGTTCAGGCCGATGGCGTTGCCGCCGTCGCTCTCCCAGGTCGCGGAGTGCCGTATGTCGTTGCGCAGCCGGGGGTCCGTCAGTGCGGCGCGCACCTCGTCGCGGCCGAGAACGAGCCAGACGTCACCGCTCCCGGGAATGTGGACCCGGTGCACGCTGCCCTTCTCGCGCAGGGCGGCGTAGAGGGGGTAGGGGTCGGCGGTGAAGTCCGTTCCGGCGGGGGCGAGTTGGTCGAGGGTCGGGGCAGGCATGGCGGGTCCTTTGCTTTTCGGCGGGGCAGGGAGTGATCCCCCCTCCCCCTCCCCCGTGCGTTTGGCCCGGAGTGGGCCGGTGGGCGGTCCGCTGGTCGGGGGCGGGAGGCAGGTGAGGGGCAGGTGAGGGGCAGGTCGGTGGGCGGTGCTGGGGGCGGAGCCGGGCGCCCGGCGGCTCCGAGCGGTCAGGCGGGCTTCGGCAGGGTGACCTGGGTACCGGTGCCCCGGGCCCGTACGAGTTCCTGGCGCGTGCCGCCGCGCTCCATGAGGTGGAGCTTGTAGCCTCCGGGCTTGTGGGCCTCTTCGGCGAGGTGCTTGACGACGCTCGTGCAGACGACCTCCTTGAGCTTCGCGCCGGGGCGGCCGTCGACCTTGAACCAGATCGCGGTGTCGTACCGGTCGGCGAACTGGAAGATGCCGTCGCCCCGGCCCAGGCTGAGGCACTGGGCGCCGAAGACCTGGTTGAGCACGGCGGGCGGTTCGTCCCCGATCAGGCTGAGCACGGTGTCGGCCGCCCGGGCCCCCATCGGCATCGCGGCCTGGCAGCTCATCCTCAGTGGCATGCCCGACGGCGACGCCGAGTCGCCGGCCGCGACGATCCGGCCGTCGTCCACGCTGATCAGCGTCTCGTCGGTGAGCAGACGGCCTTCGGCATCGGTGCTCAGCCCGCTGCGCACGGCCAGGTCCGGGACGGCGAAGCCGGCGGCCCAGACGGTCAGCCCGCTCGGCACCTCGCGGCCATCGGCGAGCGATACGGCGTCGCGGGTCACGGCCGTCACCTGCGTTCCGGGGCCTTCGAGCACGGTCACCCCGAGCTTCGCGAGCCGCCGGGCGACCGAGCGCCGGCCGCGGGGGTGCAGGTACGGGCCGAGCGCCCCGCCGCAGACCAGGGTGACGGCGCGGCCTTCTCCCGCCAGTTCGGCGGCGGTCTCGATGCCGCCGGCGCCACCTCCGACCACCGTCACGGCGGTCGATGCCGGTGCGGCCTCCAGGACCGGCCGCAGCCGGGCGGCCTCTTCCAGGGTGGCGAGCGGGTGGGCGAACTCCGCGGCTCCGGGAACCTGCGGTGCGGCGCTGCCGCTGCCGACGGCGTAGACCAGGTAGTCGTAACCCAGCGTGCCTCCGTCCGCGAGGGCGAGCGTACGGTCGGCCGCGTCGATCCGGGTGACGGTGTCCACGACCAGCCGTACGCGGTCGGCCAGCACGTCCTCGTACGCGACGACCGCGCTGCCCGTCCCGCCGACCAGCTGGTGCAGCCGGATCCGGTGGACGAACGAGGGGCGCGGGTTGACCAGGGTGACGTCCACATTGCCGTGCCGGGTGAGGCGGTTGGCGGCCATGACGCCCGCGTATCCGCCACCGATCACTACGACGTTCGTGCTGCTGTTCATGATGACACTCCGCTTCGGGGTTGCGGCGGAAGGAGCCGCGTGGGTGACTGCTTTGGATGTGGTGGACCGCCCGCGTCGGAGGCGGACCGTCGAGTGCGTCAAGCGGCCCATACCGCGCGGACGGCGTCCGCGCACGAGGCTGCCTGGATGCGGCCGGCCCGGGCGGCTGCCGGGCGGCGGGTCTGGTCGAGCATGTTGCGGCCGAAGACCTTGCGTGCCGCACGGTCGGGGGTGAGGACCGCCACCAGGGAGCCGTCCGCGGCGAGTGCCGCCCCCTGCTCGGTGGCGCTCAGGTGCGGGCCGACGGCTTCGGGGATCGGAGTGATGGCGACGACGCGGTCGGCACCGCGGGCGAGATGCACGTTGGCCGTCGAACGACTGCCTCCGTCCATCCACCGGCGTCCGGCCGCCGATACGGGCGGCCAGACCACGGGTACGGCGCAGCTCGCCGCCACCGCCTCGGGGAGGGTGAGGGGTGAGGCGGAATCGAAGGCGACCAGTTCTCCGCCGGCGGCGTCAACGGCGGTCACCTTCAGGTCCGCCGCGGCGGGCCAGTCCGATACGCCGGCCAGGAGCACGGCGACCGCCTTGTGGACGTCCGACTCGGGGACGGTACGGGAGGCCAGCGCAGCCCGTCCGAGGCGCTGAGCGGATCGCTGCGGATCGCGGGACCCGAGCGCGGCCCAGAGGAAGCGGGCGGTCTGGCGCAGCGTGACGGTGACATCGATCTCCGGCGCTCCGTGGAGTTCCTCGCGGTACATCTCCTCCATGCGGACGCCGGAGGTGAGCCGTGCACCGATCACGGAGCCGGCGGAGGTTCCGATCGTCACGTCGGCGCCGGAGAGGTCGAGGCCCTCCTCGGCCAGGCCGGCCAGCATCCCGACCGTCCATGCGAGACCGACCGCTCCCCCGCCACCGAGCACCAACGCCGTGCTGGTCATGAGCCCCTCACTCCTCAAACCTAAGCGGGGATCTGTCCCCGTTTTGCTGACAGGAGGACGGTAACACGAAAAACGGGGAGTGATCCCCGTTTTCTTTGGGTGCGCATTCGTCCCGCTTCCGCCACCGCCCCGGCCCCCGCCTCACAGCGGGGGCCGAAGGGAACGCCGGCGGCGGTCAGGCCTGCCGGCGGGGGCGGGCCGGGAAGTCGTAGGTGACTGCGGTGAGGTTCTCCGAGAGGTCCCACAGGCGGCGGGCGGTTTCGGGGTCCTTGGCGGATTCGGCCGGCTGCACGAGGGTGGGGTGGCCCTTGGACTCGTTGCGGCCGTCGGGCCCGATGAACTGGCCGCCCTGGGCGCGCGGGGAGGCGGCCGCGTAGAGCTGGTTGAGTGCGCCGGTCTCCACGTCCTGGGCGACGAGCCGGTTGGTGACCTTGAGGATCGATCTGAGCAGTCCGGTCGGTCCGGAGGACTGCAGGTTGGTGGCGGAGTAGCCGGGATGCGCCAGGAGGCTGCGGACGGGGGAGCCGCTCGCGCGCAGTCGCCGGTCGAGTTCCAGGCCGAACAGGACGTTGGCGTACTTGGACTGGGCGTAGAAACCGCGGGGTGAGTACGAGCGGGCGCCGTCGAGGTCGTCGAAGTGGATGGCGCCGTTCTTGTGCAGGGTCGAGGTGACCGTCACGATGCGCGGGTCCCTCCCGGCGCGCAGCCGGTCCAGCAGGAGCCCGGTGAGTGCGAAGTGGCCCAGGTGGTTGGTGCCGAACTGGGACTCGAAGCCCTGTGCGGTCAGGGAGCGCGGCGGCATCATGATGCCCGCGTTGTTGACGAGTACGTCCACGGGCGTGTCGAGGGCGTCGGCGAACGCGCGGACCGAGTCCAGGTCGGCCAGGTCCAGTAAGCGCAGCTCTGCGGAGGCTCCGGGGAGTTCGCCGCGGAGTCCGGCCAGTGCGGCCCGGCCCTTGTCGGCGTTCCTCGCGGTGAGGATGACGTGCGCTCCACGGCGGGCGAGTTCCCGGGCGGTGACGTAGCCCAGGCCGCTGTTGGCGCCGGTCACCAGGACCGTGCGGCCGCTCTGGTCGGGGATGTCGTCGGCCGTCCACCGGCCGGTGGGGGTGGGGGTGGCGGTCATCGTGCGCCTCCTTGCGGTTGCCGGGGGGTGCGGAGCAGGTCCTCGACGCTCGCCGCCAGCAGCCGGTGCAGGTGGGCGCGGTCGTCGGGGAGTTTGCGGATGGAGTGCAGGGCGGCCAGGCCGTGCGCGGTGGCCCAGATGCGGGCGATGCGGTCGTCGTAGGGGTCCGTGATGCCCAGGGTGTCCGCGATCACCGCGCCGACGGCGCCGCCTTCGGTGACGGTCTCGGCGGCGGACACGCGGACCCCGCCCAGGCCGTACATGACCTGGTAGAGGTCGGGCTCGTCGAGTGCGAAGTCCAGGTAGGCGGCCGCCGCTTCCCGGGCGGACGTACCACTGGAGCGCATGCTCGCGGCGAGCCGGAGGAACCCGTCCCTGACGAAGGCCAGCAGGATGTCGTCGCGGCCCTTGAAGTAGCGGTAGGCGTAGTTGGCGGAGTAGCCGATCCGGTCGGCCAGGCGGCGCATGCTCACCGCCTCCCAGCCCTCGGCCCTGGCCAGGTCACGGGCGGCTTGCAGGATTTCGGTGCGTGCTGCGGCGCGTTCGCGTTCGCGGCGCTGCCGGGAGGGAGAAGGCTCGCGCTGCTGCGGTGGGGGGGTCACAGCGCCCGGCTCTCTGCCGGGTTCTGCGCGCCGGCGGGGGTGTCGGTGGGGGTGTCGAAGTCGGTGTCGGAGCCGGAGCCGGAGTCGGAGTCGGCGGGCGTGTCCGGCATGCCCATCGGTGCGAGCAGGCCCAGCTGGGTGAAGAACTCCAGGGTGTTGAGCTCGTCCCAGTGCTCCACCGCCATGCCGTCCCGGACCCGCCAGATGTCCAGCGACCGCATCTCCACCGCGCGTCCGGTGGGCTCCTCGCCGAGCAGCGAGCCCAGGTGCGTGGCCCGGTAGGTGAACCTGCCGACCACGCGGTCGCCGTCGGTCAGGACGTCCTCGAGGGTGACGCGGGTGTCGGGGAAGGCGGCGAACCAGCGGCCCCAGAAGGCCCGGTTGGCCTCGCGGCCGTCCTCGACGTAGGGGTTGTGGTTGACGTACTCCTCGGCCACGAAGCCGTCCACGGCATCGGGGTCGTGACCGTTCATCAGTGCGGCGAACGCGTGCGCGACAGTCGGGTGGGACATCGGTTCCTCCGATCGACGATGTGGTTACACCGTACACGGTGTGTACGGTGTAACCAATAGTCAATCGGGTTGGCTGGATGGCGAGTTGGGGCAACCGGCCCGCGGAGAGCGCGTCGCGAGGGGACCGCACGCAGCTCCGTCCGGAAAAACGGAAGTTCACGTCGTCGCGGCAGGGGCTGGTCAGGCCGGGCGTACGAGACGTTGCGCCGCAGGCAAGCGGAACGGAACCCGGCACCGGGTCCTCACTCGGGTGCGCCCGCACCGGTATCGCGGCACCGGGCGCACCGGGCCCGGCCCCGCTCTGCCGGGTGCGGGCAGCGCAGCGGCCCCGCGCGGGGGCCTGAGAGGTTCAGCCGGCGAGGCGGGTCCCGATCCGGCAGCGCAGTTCCCTGGCCGCGTCCCGGATCTCCTCCGGCTGCCCGGCCACGTCCAACTCCGGCAGCAGCATCATCAGGGCGCGGGCCTCGGCCTCGCCGAGCAGCGGCCGGATCGGCTTCTCCTCGTCGTGGTCGAGCAGTCCGTCCAAGAGGTACGTGTCCATGCCCCCTGCAACCCTGCGGCCCGGCCACAGGACACGGAGGTACCGGGCGGCGGCCGGGACGCCCGGTGTTGCGCGCCGGGGCATCGGGGGGTGACCGAGCGCTCCGGCTGGTGAGCCGAGCGCTCCTTACTCACAAGCCATGGCCGGGAGTGGCCGCCAACCGGCGGGGACGTCGCGCATGAGCAGGGCGCAGTCCAGGGTCGCGCTCCCCGGCGGGAAGCAGTCCGGGTCGTCGAAGAAGGACGACGCGGCGGAGCGGACCCGGGCGGCTTCCACGTGCCAGGCGTCGGTCCGCAGTTCCATGCCATCCAGGTGGCGGCCGGAGCCGGTGGCCGAGAAGCCCTTCGCCCCGCCCCGGAAGAAGCGGGAAGCCTCGGCAAGATCGGCGAAGAGCTCACTGCCTCGCAGCTCGTCGGACAGCTCGACGGTGACATCCACTCGGGTGTCGCCATCCCGTGTCGCCAGTGCGACGCGCATCCGATCGGGCGTCTCGTGCACGTCGAAGTCGGCTCGGCCGTGTTCGCCGGGGAAGAGGCGGCCTCCGGCCCAGGCGTTGAGCCGCGAGGCGGTGTCGCGTCGTGGAATGTAGACGCCGGTCTCGACGCCGTCCGGTCCGTCCCACTCGACGGCGATCCGATGTGCCGCGTTCTCGCTCCGCAGACCGAACGCCTTGGGTGCCCAGGCCGGGCGGACCCTTCCCAGGCGCAGCAGGCAGATGCCCGCGACCGCGTAGCCGTGCACCAGCTGCGGGCGCAGTGCCCCGGGGAGCAGGCGTGCTGCGGCATCCGGGGCGACTCGATAGTTCACCAGCAGCCGTCGTTCGATGACGCTGGACAGTCGCAGCTGCCTCATGATCCCTCGCTCTGCGCCCCGGCGCGCTATGTGGTGTGGCGAAGCACGATCTGCTCGGGACAGACAGCGCTGGGGAACCGACCAGTGCCGGTGTCCAGGCGGCCTTCGGTTAAGTGTCCGACAAGGGGGAGTGGGCCGGTGCCGGTGGGTTCCGGGCCGGCCCACGGTCGTCGTGTGCTGCCGTCGGCTGCTGCGGGCCGGCGTCTACGCGGAACGGCGGCGCCGGGTGACGGCGTACAGGGCTGCTCCGAGCGTCACGGCGCCAGCGGCGAGCCCGCCCGCGGTCAGCGCGGTGGATCCGGTGTTGGCCAGGTTGCCGCCCGTACCGCCGTCCGGGCCCGGGGTGTTGCCGGGCGTGGAGGCGCCGGTGCCGGGGGTGGTGCTCGCCGAGGATGAGGGTGAGGGCGATGCCGTGGCCGAGGCAGAGGGGCTCGGGGAGGCCGAGGCGGATGTCGACGGGCTCGGCTGCGGTGTGGCGGCCGGCGTCACCGTGATGGTGAGCTTGGCCGCGTTGTTGCCCAGGTCCCGGTCGATGTCGGCGATCCTGAGCTCACCGGGACCGCGTTCGGCCTTGTACCGGTACTCGCCCAGATAGGTGCCCGGCTTGACCCACGGCTCGATCTTGAAGATTCCCTTCACCGAGCCGCCGGTCCCGCCGAACACCCGGCGCCCCTCCGGACCCGGGCGGCCCCCCACGAAGCTGATGCCGGGCGGCAGCTCGAACTCGGTCTCCGCCACCTTGCTGTCGGCGCCCGTGGCGGCGACCGAACCGGTGCCGTTGATCTGCCAGCCCGGATCGAGCAGGACCCGGCCGCCGGCCGGACCGGTGCCGGTGGCGCCGTGCACGGTGAAGTCGGGCTGGTTCGCCGGGTTTCCGACCGTCACTTCCCGGCCCCAGAAGTGCCATGCCTTGAAGGGCTCGGACGGCACGACCTTGACGGGTGCGGCAGTGCCCCTGGCCCCGCCGCGCTCGGGCTTGTAGACCGGCCTTCCGCCCGGGGTCCAGGTGACGTAGAAGAGGTCCTTCCACAGCTCGGGGGTCGCGGTGATGTTCAGCCCCGTGTCGATCCGGTAGTACCGGCCGGGCTCGAAGGTGCCGGTGAAGCTGCAGAACAGGTACTCGTCGCGGTACTCCCGCACCGGGTCGACCTTGAAGTGCTCGCAGTTCGACGGTCGCTCCTGCGGATTCAGCTCCAGCCCCGGCGGCAGGTGGATGCCCAGCTCCGCCCCCTGCACGGGCTTGTCACCGATGACCGTGAAGCCGAGGCGGAGGCTCTGCTTCTGGCCATTCTCCACGGTGGTGTCGAGGAGTTCCTCGGATGTGGCGAGGCCGTGGAAGGGGTCGGGGTTCTTCTTCGCCGCGTCTTGGCTCTGCTTCCCGGGAGTGGTGTCCGGGATCACCGGACTGGGCGACGGCGCTGCCTGGGCAACGGCCGCGGCGCCCAGCACCAGTGCACCGGCGGCCAAGGCCGCGGCGGTCCGCTGCGTGGCCCTGGTGCGCGTACGGTTCGACATCTTCGGAGAGCCCCCTCAAGTCCTACGGGCAGGCGTTCGAACACGCCCGATCCCTGTACGACCGCCTCCGGGGCCGACTGGTTGCCCAGGAAAGATCAAAAGATTGCCGTCACCGACGCCTTCCTCCACGGCGACCGCCCGGTTCACGGGCGCCGGGAAGCGTCCGGCGTCGCCCTTCGGCCTGTTCAGTCGGCCGGCAGGACGTTCGCCAGCCGGCCCAGCGCCGCCTTGAGCCGGTCCGGCGTCACTCCCTGCGCGCGCTGCTGGAGGAAGACCTCCGGTGCCAGGGGTGCGAGCAGGCTGTCCACCAGGGCCTCCGGGTCCGGGGCGCCGGACTCGCGCAGCAGGACCAGGACATGGACGCGCCAGAAGCCGTACGCCCCGACGGTGAAGCGCTTCTCGCCGGTCTCGGCGCCCAGCACGAGGTGGCCGTGGGTGTCCAGCAGGTCGACCATGGCGGCGTAGAAGGCGGTGAGCCGCTCGCGCGCCGGCGCGCCGGGGCCCAGGGGGGGAGCGCCGCGCAGCAGCTCTTCCTGCAGGCGGCGTTCGTGCTCGTCGAGGAGGGCCGCGGCGATGGACGTGACGTCCGGGTAGCGGCGGTAGAGCGTGCCGCGGCCGATGTCGGCCGCCCGGGCGATGTCCTCCATCGTGACCGACCTCGGATCACCTGCGGCGAACAGTTCGGCGGCGGCGGAGAGCACCTTGGCCCGGTTGCGGGCGGCGTCCGCGCGTTCCCTCGTCTCCATGGCGGCCAGCCTACCGGAATAACCGGACAGCCTGTCCGGTTAGGCCCTTCGTCGGGTATAACTGGACGCCGTGTCCGGTTACCGTTCCGGCCGATACCGAGGGGGCCCCGTCATGTCCACGCTGCTGCACCTCGACGCCAGCGCACGCCGCCAGTCCTTCAGCCGGGAGGCCGGCGACGCCGTCGCCGCCGCCTGGCGCGCGTCCCACCCGGGTGGCGTCCACGTCCACCGCGACCTGGCCCAGAGCCCCGTCCCGCAGATCGGCGAGGCGTGGACCGAGCTGTGCGACTACGTCCTGGAGCACGAGATCACCGACCCCGCCCGTTACCGGGAAGCCGTGCGCACTCCCGCGCAGGAGGCGGCGTGGGCCGTCGTCGAGCCGCTGCTGTCCGAACTCGTCTCCGCCGACGTGGTGTTGATCGCCACGCCGATGTACAACTACTCGGTCCCGGCGTCCCTGAAGGCCTGGATCGACCAGGTCACCTTCCCGCGCATGTCCCTGGCCGGGCGGCGGTTCGTCGTGGCGTACGCCCGCGGGGGCGCGTACGGCCCGGGCACCCCGCGCCACCCGTACGACCACCAGGAGCGCTACCTGCGCGACTTCTTCGCCGGACACTTCGCCGTGCCGGAGGAGGCCATGACCTTCCTCGGCACCGAACTGGTCAACTCCCTCACCGATCCCGCCCTCGCCGGCCGGCGCGGGGCGCACGACGCGTCCCGCGCGGCCGCGCTGGAGGCCGCCCGCAAGACAGGAGGGTCCCTGTGAGCTGGCTGCTCCTCGTCGCTGCCGGCCTGGTGGAGGTCGGCTGGTCACAGAGCATCAAACCGACGGCCGGGTTCACCCGCCCGCTTCCCACGCTGCTCTGCTTCGCGCTCGCCGCCGTCGCCGTCTATCTGCTGTCCCTGGCGATGAAGGGCCTGCCGGTCGGCACGGCCTACGCCGTCTTCACCGGGATCGGCGCGGCCGGCGCCATCACCCTGGGCATCGTGGTCCACAAGGACCCGGTGACTGTGGGCCGCCTGATCGCCCTCACCCTGATCATCGGCGGCGTGGCGCTGTCCCACGCGACCGCGTCGGCGGAGTAGGGAGTCCCGGCACCTGCGCGGACCGCGCGCCGCCGCGGCGAAGGCCTGGGCGGCCCGCCTGCGGGCCGTCCGCCCCCTACCGTGCTACGGGGCGAGGTGGTCGACCGGCAGCGGGACCCCCGTGTCGGAGGCGGCGGGAATGACGTCGATGCCGGGCATGGGGAGGGTGCGGTCGCCGGTGAGGACGAAGAGGATCTCGCGCGCCAGGTCCCGTACCGCCGCCCAGGCCGGATCGGTGGCCAGGGCCTCGTAGGCCCAGGGGTCCGCCGGCCGGTCACCGCACATCTCCCGGAAGTGTTCCTCGATCATGCGGAGCTCGCCCATCACGGCCGCGGCGTCGATCTCGTCCGCCTCTTCGTACGCGAAGACCGGCAGGGCGTTGTCGAAGTCGTACAGCAGGTCGTCCGTGGCGATGGGGAACGACTTCAGCCACACCTGCTGCGCAGCCGCATCGGCGGCCAACGGGATCAGGGCGGCGATCAGAAGGCGGCGGGCGGAGGAGCCGTGGTGGGCGTACACGGCTACATCCTCGCGCAGTGGGGCGCGGGCCGGCGGCGGGGGCGGGGGTGAACTCCACAGGGGCGCCGCCGCAGCCGGCCTCAGTGTCCACCGGCGGATTCGTAGGCACCGGGGTGAGTGTCGACAGACGTTTCCTTTTCGGCGCATTGCACGCCGGGAACCTTCGTTCGTTCAGTGACTACGGGCGGCTGACGGCAGCTGTCGACACAGTCATGGGGGGCCTGAGCAATGACGGATGAGAAGGAGCCGGACGAGCGCCGGCGGAGACGCGGACGAGGCGTGCGTACGAAGCGGCCGTGGTGGAAGGAGCTGCCGGTTCTGGTCGGAGTGGCATTGGTTCTGGCGTTGGTGATCAAGAGTTTCCTCGTGCAGGCGTTCTCGATCCCCTCGGGTTCCATGCAGAACACTCTCCAGAAGGATGACAGGGTGCTGGTGGACAAGCTCACTCCCTGGTTCGGTGGGACACCGCAGCGTGGGGAGGTCGTCGTCTTCCGTGACCCTGGGGGCTGGTTGCCGGAGGGGGCCCCGCAGGAGAGCAATGCCGCCCTGCGCGGGATGCAGAAGGCGCTGGCATTCGTCGGTCTGATGCCCTCGGTGGACGAGAAGGACTTGATCAAGCGGGTGATCGCGGTCGGCGGCGACAGCGTGGAGTGCAATCGCGGCGAGCCGGTCAAGGTCAACGGGAAGCCTCTGGACGAGCCGTACATCCACCCCGGGTCAACGCCGTGCGACGACTATCCGGTCGGGACGGTCACGGTGCCCGAGGACCACCTGTGGGTGATGGGCGATCACCGCAACGATTCCCTGGACTCGCGCGCCCACGTGCACGAACCGGGCGGCGGATTCGTGCCCGTGAAGAACGTGATCGGGCGCGCCGTCACCGTGGCCTGGCCGATCTCCCGGTGGGACACGCTGCCGGTGCCCGACACCTTCCGCCGGTAGCGACGCGGCCTAGAGGCGGAGGACCACCAGGGCCGCGTCGTCGGTGGCGCCGGCGGCGGGGAGGAGGTCGAGGAGGAGGGCATCGGCCAGTTGCTCGGGGTCGAGTGCGCGGTGGACCGTGAGGGAGCGGGCCAGGCGGGTCAGGCCGGTGTCGATGTCCTCGTTGCGTCGTTCGATCAGGCCGTCGGTGTAGAGCACGAGGGTGTCCCCGTCGGTGAAGGCGTGTTCGGCCTGGGGCCGGGGGACGTGCTCGGGACGGGCCCCCAGGGGCGGGTCGGTGGCCTGGTCGAGGAACACGACGGCGCCGTCCTGGCCCAGCAGGGCGGGCGGGGGATGCCCGGCGTTGCTGTAGGTGAGCGAACGGGTGGTCCAGTCGACGTTCACGGACACCGCGGTGGTGGATTCGGCGCCCTCGACCGACCGGGCGTACAGACCGAGCACTTCCAGGGCCCGGGCGGGGCCGTCCGAGGCCCGGGAGGCGGCGCTCAGTGCGCTGCGCAGCTGGCCCATGACACCCGCGGCCGCCAGGCCGTGGCCCACGACGTCCCCCACGGCCACCGACAGGCCCCCGTCCGGGAGCTCGGCGAGGTCGTACCAGTCCCCGCACACGTTCAGGGCGCCCACGGCCGGCTGGTAGCGGACCGCGCTCTGGTGGTGCCCGATGGGGCGCGGGGCGGGCAGCATCGCGTCCTGGAGTGCGAGGGCGACCGACCGTTCCCGGGCGTGGGCCTGCCGCAGCCGCTGGTTGGCCTCCTGCAGTTCCCGGGACCGGGTGTACAGCTCGGCCTCCAGCACGCGGGCCCGGTCCCCGCCCGCCTGACCGCGGGCGCGGATCAGCTCGGTGACCTCCTCCACCCGGTGCACCAGCAGGACGACGCGGCCTTCGGCGTCCAGAACCGGAGCGTTGATCGGACTCCAGTACCGCTCCTCCCACTCGCCGGGGTGCTCCGGCAGCTCCACGTCGTAGCGCTGCAGTGCCATGGTGTCCCGTTCCTCGTCGGCGAGGACGCGCCGCAGGGACGCCTCGAGGTTGCGCGCCCCCGAGGCGGTCGGATCGTTCGGGTTGTCGGGGAACACGTCGAACAGGTAGCGCCCGATCAGGTTCCCGCGCGGGTAGCCGGAGTTGGTCACGAAGTCGTCGTTCGCGTCCGCGTACACCAGATCCGGCGTCAGCAGTGCCACCATTCCGGGCAGCGCGTGGAAGACCGCCCGGTAGTCGATAGCCGGTTCGCTCACGCTCACGTCCTCGTCTTTCGGGCTCCGGGCCCACGATACGAGCCGGAGGCGCCGCTCCGGCGCGCCGACCGTCGGCTGTCACACCTCCGGCCCATCACCCCGGGAGCCGTGTTTCGGCCAGACCGGCCGATTCCCTCGAAGCGCCCTCCCATCCGCCGGGCCGTCCGCTACGAAGAACACACGACCCACCGGCGGAGTCCGGTGGCCGGACTCCCCGTGCGGGCGGTCCGGCCCTGCTCCGGCCTGCTCCAGCGACAAGGACGAAGGACTGGCATGCGATGGACGACCCGCCCTCCGACGGCCGCCGCCGGCCGCTGCTCCGCCATCCGGCCGCTGTGGGAGTGGTGCGGGTGAACCGGCCCTTGCCCTTCGGTCCCGGCCGGTCCGGTGGATCGGGCCACGGCGACCTCGCCGCGGTCATGCAGAAGGTCGCCCAGGGCGACACACATGCCTTCTCGGTCCTCTACGACGGCATCGCCCCCATGGTCTTCGGGATCGTCGTGAAGGTCGTACGCGACCGGGCCCAGTCCGAGGAGGTGGCCCAGGAGGTCATGATCGACCTGTGGCGGCGGGCCGCCCGCTACCGCCCGGACGCCGGCTCCGTCCCGGCCTGGGCCGCGACGATCGCCCACCGGCGGGCCGTGGACCGGGTGCGATCCGCCCAGGCCGCCTCCGACCGGGAGCAGGCCCAGGCCGCCCGCGAGCACACGACCGCCTTCGACGAGGTGGTCGAGCAGGTCGAGACCCGTCTGGAATCGGAGCAGGTCCGCCGCTGCCTGCGCGGTCTGACCGAGCTCCAGCGCCAGGCGGTGACCCTGGCCTACTACCGGGGGCTGACCTACCGTGAAGTCGCCGAGACCCTGCGCACGCCGCTTCCCACCATCAAGACGCGCATGCGCGACGGACTGATCCGGCTCCGCGACTGCATGGGGGTGACCACGTGAAGCACCACGCGTCCGACGCCCACACCCTCGCCGCCGCCCACGCCCTCGGCGCGCTCGAACCGGGCGAACGCCAGGACTTCGACGCCCACCTGCGGACGTGCGAGGCGTGCCGGCAGGAGGCCACCGAATTCGAGGCGACCGCGGCACGCCTTGCGGCAGCCGTGGCCCAGCCGCCACCCCCGGCGGCCAAGGCCCAGGTCATGGCAGCCATCACCGGCGTACGCCAGCTGCCCCCGCGCATCCCCGCCACCACGGCCGCGACCGCCCCCGGCGGCATGCTGCGCCGCCGGGCCGTGCCCCTGGCGCTGGCCGCCGGGGTGGCCGCCGCCGCCCTCGGCGGCATCGCGGTGTGGCAGGCGCAGCACAGAGCGGACCTCCGACAGCAGACGCAGCGGGCGCAGCAGGCACAGCGGCAACTGGACGCCGTCAGCGCCGTCCTGGCCGCGCCCGACGCCCGCACCGTGCACGGACGGGCCGCCAACGGAGCCCTGACCACCGTCGTGTCATCCGACCTGCAGAACAAGGCGGTGTTCACCGCCACCAACCTGCCCGCGCCCGCCGCGGGCAAGACGTACCAGCTGTGGCTCGACCACGACGGCACCATGCGCCCGGCCGGCTTCATCGACGGCGACGGCACGGTCGTCCTCGCCGGCAGCCCCGCCGACGCGGGCGCGGTCGGGCTCACGCTCGAACCCGCGGGAGGATCGCCCCGGCCCACCACCGCCCCACTGCTGCTGATGACCCTCCCCGCCTGACCTGCCGTCCACGCCCGCCGGGTACCCCCGGCGGCGCCGTCCGAGCCGAAAGCATCGAGGTCCCTCATGGCCAACACCCCCGTGATCGGGGACGCCGTCGTCGATTTCCGCCTGCCCGGCGGGCACCTCGGCGACGACGACACCTTCCACCGCGGCGACTACAGCCTGTCCGAGCACCGCGGGAGCCCCCTCGTCCTCGCCTTCTACCCCGGGGACGGCACACCGGTGTGCACGGCCCAGCTGTGCTCGTACTCCGACGGCCTGGAGCAGCTCCGGACCGCCGGGGCCACGGTGTGGGGCATCAGCCCGCAGGGCCTCGACAGCCATGAGGCATTCGCCCGCGCCAGGAGCCTGCGCATGCCGCTGCTGTCCGACCACGGGCGGTCGGTGGCGAAGTCCTTCGGGATCACCGCGCCCCTGATCGGGCTGCGCCGGTCGGTGTTCATCGTCGACCGCCAGGGCCGCCTGCACTGGAAGCACGTCACCGCCGTGGGCGCCACCTATCCTCCGGCCGCCACGCTGGCCGAACGGCTGGCCACCCTGACCGGCTGAGCCGCCTCCCGCCTCCTGGTCCTTTTTTCGGACCGCCACCAATCCGTCCCGGCGGCGGCTGCGAATCACGGGTGAAGCGCCGCCGGCCGGCGGCGTGCCGGGTGGTGGGAGTGCCGTGGTGGAACAGCGGAGCGTGGCCGTGGTCGGCGCGGGGGTGGCGGGTCTGACCGCCGCCTACGTCCTGTCGTCCTCGTGCGAGGTCACCCTGTACGAGGCGGACGACCGGCTCGGAGGGCACGCCCACACCCATGAGGCGGCCGGCCCCGGCGGGCGCGCGGTCTGCGTGGACTCGGGGTTCATCGTGCACAACGAGCGCACCTACCCCACCCTGCTGCGGCTGTTCCGGGAGCTGGGGATCGGCACGCAGGACGCCGAGATGAGCATGTCGGTGCGATGCGACGGGTGCGGTCTGGAGTACGCGGGCGCCCGCGGCGCGGCCGGGCTGTTCGCCTCGCGGGCCGCGCTGCGGGGCCGCCACCTGAGGCTGCTGGCCGAGGTCCCGGTGTTCCACCGCCGCGCCCGGCGCCTCCTCGCCCGCGAACGGTCCCTCCACCTCACCCTGGGCGGTTTCCTGCAGCGGGGCGGGTTCTCGCCGTACTTCGTGAGCCACTTCGTCCTGCCCCTGGTCTCGGCGGTGTGGTCCTGTCCGGCCCGCACCGCCCTGTCCTACCCGGCCTCCTACCTGTTCGCCTTCCTCGACCACCACGGCCTGCTGTCCGTCACCGGCTCCCCGCAGTGGAAGACCGTCACCGGTGGCTCCGCGGCCTACGTCGCCGCCGCCGCCAAGCGCGTACAGCGCGTCCACACCTCCAGCCCGGTCGATGCGGTCCGGCGTACCGGCCGGGGCGTTCTGGTCACCACCCGGGAAGGCGGAACCGACGCCCATGACGCGGTGGTGATCGCCACCCACCCCGACCAGGCGCTGCGCCTCCTCGCGGATCCCACCGGCGACGAGAAGCGGTTGCTGGGCGCCTTCACGTACGCGCGCAACCCCACTGTGCTGCACACCGACACCCGGATCCTGCCCCGGTCGCCGCGCGCCCGCGCCTCCTGGAACTACCGCATGGGCGGCTGCGACCCGTCGGCGGAACCCGTCCGCGTCAGCTACGACATGCGGCGCCTCCAGCACCTGCCCGAGGGCGCCGACTACGTCGTCACCCTGGGCGGGGAGGAGGGCATCGCCGCGGACCGCGTGGTGGAGCGGATGGTGTACGAGCACCCGGTGTACACCCCCGTCTCGGTCGCGGCGCAGCGTGAGCTGCCCCGCCTCCACACGGGGGTGACCGCGTACGCCGGTGCCTGGCACGGCTGGGGCTTCCACGAGGACGGCTGCCGCTCGGGTGCCGAGGCCGCCCGGTCCCTGGGGGTGCGCTGGTGAACCGGACCGGAGGAACCGCGGCACTGTACGAGTGCGTGATCGCGCATGCCCGCACCACACCTCTGCGCCACTCCTTCCGGCACCGCACCTACCTCTGGTACGTGGACGTGGACCGGCTGCCGGTGCTGCCCCGTCCGGTGCGTCCGCTCGCCCGGTTCGACGCCCGCGACCACTTCACCGGCGGCGCGGCCTCCATCCGTGCCGGGCTCGACGCCTTCCTCGCCGCCCGCGGCATCGACCTGGGCGGCGGGCGCGTGATGATGCTGGCGCACGCCCGGGTGTTTGGGTTCGTCTTCAACCCGCTCAGCGTGTACTGGTGCCACGACCGCTCCGGCGCCCTGGTGTGCGTGGTGGCCGAGGTCCACAACACGTACGGGCAGCGCCACTGCTACGTGCTGCGGACGGATGACCCCGGCGGGGCGGAGGCGGAGAAGGAGTCCGAGAAGAAGTCCGGGAAGGAATTCGGGAAGGAGTCCGGGAAGGAGTTCGAGGTGGACAAGGACTTCTACGTCTCGCCCTTCTTCCCGGTCGAGGGCCGCTACCGGATGCGGCTCCCGCTGCCCGGAGACCGGCTGCGGCTGGCCGTCCACCTCGACAACGAGGAGGGCCGGGCGTTCACCGCCGTCGTCCGGGGCCGCCGCAGGCCCGCGACGGTGCGCGCCCTGTTGTCCTCCGCCGTCCGCAGACCGTGGTCGACCGCCGCCGTATGGGTGGGCATCCGCCGCCATGGCGTCCACCTGCTGCTGCGCGGCCTGCCCGTACACCCCCGTCCCCGGTCCTCCCCGCAGGAAGGCAAGCTGTCGTGACCCAGCCCGCAACCACCTCCCACGGCCGTGCCCGGCCGTCCGGCTGTGCCGTCGGGATCCCCCCGCAGCCGGAGACGCAGGAGCAGACGCAGGGGCAGACGACGCAGGAACAGGCGCCCCCGGCCCACGGCACCGGTCCCGTCGCGCCCTCCGTCCGCCGTATCGACGTCGACGCCGTGCGCTGGCCGGACGTGGCCCGGCTGCCGCCGGCCGCGCCGGGCCGGACCGCCGTGGCCGGACACCTGGTGGGCCGTGCCCTGGAACGGCTGTCGCTGACCGTGCCCGCCGCCGGCGCCTCCGCGGCCGCCTCCACCGGTCCGCGGCTGACCGTGCACGACCCCGACGCCTTCCACCGGCGCATCGGCCGCCACGGTCTGATCGGCTTCGGCGAGTCCTACATGGCCGGCGAATGGGACAGCGAGGACCTGGCCGGCGTACTGGCCGTGCTCGCCGAGCACGTCGACGAACTGGTGCCCGCCCCGCTGCGCCGGCTCCGCGGCCTGTGGGTGTCCGCCCGGCCCGTCGCCGCCCGCAACACCCGCGCCGGAGCCCGCGGGAACATCCGGCACCACTACGACCTGTCCAACGACCTGTTCGCCGCGTTCCTCGACCGCACGCTCAGCTACTCCTCCGCGGTCTTCTCAGGCTTTCCCGCCCGGTTCGATTCCCTGGCGGCCGCCCAGCACCGCAAGGTCGACCGGATCCTGGACCTCGCCGGGGTCGGGGAGGGCACCCGGCTGCTGGAGATCGGCACCGGCTGGGGGGAGCTCGCCCTGCGGGCCGCCGCCCGGGGCGCCCGGGTCACCACCCTGACCCTTTCCGCCGAACAGGCGGCGCTCGCCCGCGAACGCATCGCCGCCGCCGGACTCGCCGACCGGGTGGAGGTCCAGCTGCGGGACTACCGCGACGCCGAAGGCCGCCACGACGCCGTGATCAGCGTCGAGATGATCGAGGCGGTCGGCGCCGAGTACTGGACCCCCTACTTCGCGGCGCTGCGCCGCGCGCTCGCCCCGGGCGGCAGGATCGCCCTGCAGGCCATCACGATGGGCCACGGCCGGATGCTCCACACGGCCGCCACCCACACCTGGATCAGCAAGTACGTCTTCCCCGGCGGCCTGATCCCCTCCCGCCGGGCCATCGCCGAGCACTCCGCCGCCGCCGGGCTGCGCACCGCCGCCGACCACGGCTACGGCGAGCACTACGCGGAAACCCTCCGCCTGTGGCGGGAGCGGTTCACCGCCAACCGGCACACCGTCACCGCCCTCGGTTTCGACGCCGTCTTCCAGCGCATGTGGGAGTTCTACCTCGCCTATTCGGAGGCCGGGTTCCGCTCCCGCTACCTCGACGTGCGCCAGCTGCTCCTCACCGAAAGGACCCGCCCGTGAGGCCCGCCGCCGATCGTGTCGCCGAGCTCCTGGGCCACTTCCTGCCCGGCCCCCTCCCGGTGCGGGTGCGTGCCTGGGACGGCAGCCGGGCGGGCCCGGCGGACGCCCCCCTGGTCGTGCTCCGCTCCCCCGGCGCCCTGCGGCGCCTGCTGTGGCAGCCGGGCGAACTCGGGCTGGCCGAGGCGTACGTCACCGGGGACCTCGACGTCGAGGGCGACCTCGCCGACGCCCTGGCGCGGGCCGGGCGGACCGTCCGCGACCGGCCCGCGGTGCGTCCCCGCCCGGCCGGCCTGGCCGCGGCCGCCGCCCTGGCCGTGGGACTGGGCGCGGCCGGGCCGCCCCCTCGGCGCCCCGACGGGCGTGCGCGCCTGACCGGGCCGCTGCACAGCGCGTCCCGGGACCGGGCCGCGATCAGCCATCACTACGACCTGTCCAACGAGTTCTACGCACTGCTGCTGGACGAGACGATGGCGTACTCCTGCGCCTACTGGACGCGGCCCGGGGATCCCGCGTACACACTGGCCGACGCCCAGCGGGACAAACTCGAGCTGATCTGCCGCAAACTCGGGCTGCGCGCCGGTGACCGGATGCTCGACGTCGGCTGTGGCTGGGGCTCCCTCTCGGTGCACGCGGCCCGGGAGCACAAGGCGCGCGTCACCGCCGTCACCCTGTCCCGCGCGCAGCGCGACTTCGTGGCCGAGCGTGCCGTGCGCGAGGGGGTCGCCGATCTGGTGGACGTACGGCTGGAGCACTGGCGGCACATCGACGGCGGGGGCTATGACGCGGCCGCCGCGGTCGAGATGGGCGAACACGTCGGCGACGCCGAGTACCCCGGTTTCGCCGCGAAGCTGCACGGTGTGCTGCGCCCGGAGGGCCGGCTCCTCGTCCAGCAGATGTCCCGGGGCGCCCGTGCGCCGGGCGGAGGGGCGTTCATCGAGACGTACATCGCCCCCGACATGCACATGCGTCCGGTCGGCCGGACCGTGGACATGCTGGAGGAGGCGGGTCTGGAGGTCCGGTCCACCGAATCCCTCCGCGAGCACTACACGGCCACGATCGACGCCTGGCGGGCCACCCTGGAACACCGCTGGGGCGAGGTGGAGGCACTCGTCGGCCGGACCACCGGCCGGGTGTGGCGCCTCTACCTCGCCGGGGCCTCACTGGCCTTCTCCGAACACCGCATGGGCGTCGACCAGATCCTCGCGGTACGGACCGCCCGCGACGGGGCGTCGGCCATGCCGGCCACCCCCGCGGGCTGGTACGCCGGGGTGAGCCCGTCGTGAACGGCACCGACTGGGACGCCCTCGCCACCAACCTCGGCGTCGCCGCAGCAGCGGCGGGGGCGGTGATGCTCACCACGTTCGCCGTCGCCGTACGCCGCGGCCTGCACCGGCTCGTCGACATCGCCTGGGGCATCGCCTTCGGTGCCGTCGCCGTCGTCACCTGGCTGCTCTCGGCGGGACACGGCGACGACGGCCGGCGCCTGCTCGTCGCCGCGGCGACGGTCGTCTGGGGGCTGCGGCTCTCGGCCCACATCGCGCGACGCTCCCGTGGCCACGGCGAGGACCCGCGCTACACGGCCCTCCTCGACAAGGCCCGTGGCAACCGGACCCTTTACGCGCTGCGCACCGTCTACCTCGGCCAGGCCGCCCTCGTCTGGCTGATCTCCCTGCCGGTCCAGGCCGCCTCCTACGCTTCCGCACCTCTCGGCGTCCTGGCGTTCTGCGGGATCGCGGTGTGGGCGCTCGGGCTCGGTTTCGAGGCCGTGGGCGACCGCCAGCTGGCACGCTTCAAGGCGGATCCGGCCAACCGGGGGCGGATCATGGACCGGGGCCTGTGGGCCTGGACCCGGCACCCCAACTACTTCGGGGACAGCCTCGTCTGGTGGGGCCTGTACCTGCTGGCCTGCACCGCCTGGCAGCCGGCTCTCGCCGTCCTGGTCTCCCCGGTCCTGATGACGCTGCTGCTCACGGTCGGGAGCGGCAAGCGCCTCCTGGAGAAGCACATGGCGGACCGTCCCGGATACGCCGAATACGCGGCGCGGACCAGCGGGTTCCTGCCGCTGCCACCCCGCCGTGACCGCCCGCGGGACGGGGGGTAGGCCGTGCGGAGGCGATCGGGCGGTGTGGGAGGGGCGCCCGCGGCCCTGGTGCCCGTTTCCGCGGGGGCGCAGCCCCGGCGGGCGAAGGCGGCCGTGCTCGTCCTGCACGGCGGCCGCGCGGACGGCCGGCGGCCGCCGCCCCCGGTGAACCTGCCGGCGCTGCGGATGTGGCCCTTCGCCACCGCGATCGCACGGGCCACGGCGCACGACGGTGTTCTCGTCGCCCGGGTGCGCTACCGGTACCGGGGCTGGAACGGCCCGGACGCCCACCCCGTCACCGACACCCGCCGCGCCCTGGAGGAACTGCGCGCGCTCACCGGCCCCGTTCCCGTCGTCCTGGTCGGCCACTCGCTCGGCGGGCGGGCGGCGCTGCGCGCCGCGGCGGCGCCCGAGGTGGAGGGGGTGGTCGCGCTGGCACCCTGGTGTCCGCCGGGAGAGCCGGTCACGCATCTGCGCGGGCGCACCGTCATCGCGCTCCACGACGAGGCCGACCGCGTCACCTCCGCCGCGGACACCTGGGCCCAGCTCGTCCGCGCCCACGGGGCGGGGGCCCGCGTTGCGGGGATCTCCATGCCGGGCGGCGGGCACACCATGGTCCATGACGCCGGTCGGTGGCACCGCCTCACGGCCGATGCCACCGCCGCGCTGCTCGGCCTCGCGGCCTTCCCCGCCGTGCTCGCCGAGGGCTTCTCCCGTCAGGGCCGGCCGCACCCGGTGCGGGACGGGGCGGGACCGGTCACCGGGCGGTGATCCGTCGGGTGCGTCGTGCGGGCGACGCTGCGCAGCGGTCCGGCTGCTCCTATTCTTCTACATGCATGTAGATTCAAGACTGGTGGTGATCTTCGCGCACCGGTCCGCCGGCATGCCCGTACGCCGGCAACGGCAGCCGGAGGAGCGCCTGTTGACGGATCACACGTCGACTGCTCCCGCACCGCCGGCGCACCCTTGCGCCCCGGCGACAGGCCGCCGGGGCGCCTGCCCTTCGCGGCCGAAGTCGTCGACGAGGTAGGGGACTTCTTCGAAGGAGACGAGGGCGACGAGGGTGACGAGGACGGGGGCAACGAGGAGGCGTGAGGCCGGTCCCGTCAACCGGGCACCGTCGTTCCGGCAGCCGGCCTGATAACTTCTACAGTGTTGTAGAAGTTCGGCGGTCGAGGCCGGAGACGCATCCGGCCGACGACCGCCCCTGACGGTTACGGAGTTCCGATGGCCCTGTGGGACCGCATCAAGGAGTCCGCATCGACGATGCAGACCCAGCTGACCGCCAAGAAGAACGAGCTGAAGTCCGGCGCGTTCCGCGACGCCTCCATGGCCATGTGTGCACTGGTCGCCGCGGCCGACGGCACCATCGATCCTGCCGAGCGGCGACGGGTCGCCCAGCTGATCACCACCAACGAGGTCCTGCAGAACTTCGACGCCATCGACCTGCAGCGGCGCTTCGACGACAACCTGGAGAGGCTCATCGCCGACTTCGACTTCGGCAAGGTCAGCGTCCTTCAGGAGATCGCCAAGGCCAAGAAGAAGCCCGCGGAGGCCCGGGCCGTCATCCAGATCGGCATCGTCATCGGGGGCGCCGACGGCGACTTCGACAAGACCGAACGGGCCGTCGTCCGCGAAGCCTGCTACAGCCTCGACCTCCCCCCGCACGAGTTCGACCTGTAGCCGGCGCGCGGCCGGTGAGGAAGCCGGCCCCGGGGAACATCGGTACAGCGGTTATCGGTGAGAACGATCTTGTTCAGGGTGTGAGGGCGCTGGTCCTGCTCTCGTACTCGCGGCGGGCCTTGCGCTGGGCCGGGACCGCGGGAAGGTCCTGGCTGCCGTCGAGCGGCTGGCAGCGGGCGAGGAGCCCTCGGTGCACGGCGGGGACGGCGCGGACGCGCAGGGTGCAGCCCTGGCCGCGCTCGCGGGCGAGGGCGGCGATGGAGCGCCCTTCCGGGTACGCGGTGCGTACGTCGCCGGTCTTCGTGGCCGCAACCGCGGGGCGGCGCCCGCCCTTGCTGCCCTTGGCCTCGGCGGCGGGCTGGTCTGCTGGCCGGGAATCGGATCGCCATCAACGGGGTTGGTGGGGGACGAACCGTTATTGGAGGAGGGCCATGCGAGCGATACAGGTGTACGAAGTGGGCGGTCCCGAGGTGCTGCAGGAGGCCGAGGTGGACCAGCCGCGGCCGGGTCCGGGCGAGGCGGTCGTGGAGGTCGCCGCATCCGGGGTCAACTTCCTCGACGTCTACCACCGCGAAGGCCGGTACAGCCTCCCGCTGCCCTTCACCCCGGGCACTGAGGGCGCCGGCACGGTCATCGAAGTCGGACCCGGCGTCGCTGACGTCGCAGTCGGGGACCGGGTCGGTTGGGTGGAGATTCCCGGCACCTATGCCGAGCGGGCCGTCGTGGACTCCTCCCGGCTGGTGCCGCTGCCCGACGACATCGGCTTCGAGACAGCCGCCGCCGTGCTCCTCCAAGGCATGACCGCGCACTATCTCGTCAAGGACGCCTACCCGGTTCAGGGCGGCGACACGGTGCTCGTGCATGCGGCTGCTGGTGGCATGGGGCTGCTTTTGACCCAGCTCATCACCCATCTCGGCGGCAGGGTGATCGGCACGACGTCGACCACGGCGAAGGCCGAGCTGGCGAAGCGTGCCGGGGCCACTGAGGTGATCCTTTCCTCCGCCGTCGACGATCTCGCAGCCGAGGTGAGGCGTCTCAACGGCGGTCAGGGACTGCCGGTTGTCTTCGACGGTGTCGGCGCGCACACCTTCGATGCGAGCCTCGCCAGCCTGCGAACCCGCGGCCATCTCGTGCTCTTCGGCGCGGCAAGTGGTGCCGTGCCGCCGTTCGATCCGATACGGCTCGCCCACGGCGGTTCGCTGACCCTGATCCGGCCCAGCCTCGGGGACTTCATCGCCGATCGCTCCGAACTGCTCCGACGGGCCGCCGATGTGTTCGAGTGGGTGCGCTCCAAGGCGCTTGAGGTCACCGTAACGGGCCGCTACGCATTGTCCGAGGCCGCCCAGGCCCACAGCGATCTGGAGGCTCGGCGTACCACCGGCAAGCTGCTCGTCGTACCCGATGCGGCCGCTATTGGACGCCGCGAGGAGACGCAGAGCTGATCGCGGGTGACGAGGTCGGGGATCTTGGAGACTGAGATGTCGAGGGCATGGCCGACCGTCATCGCCAAGATCCCCGACAGCGTCAGGCACTCAGCAGGCCAAGATCAAGTTCTGGCGGGTTTCCGGCGTATCCGGGTCACACCCCCTTCAAGATCCCTCAGCCGAGACCTGGCTCTATTCCTGCACAGTGAGCACCGTGCACATCCGGAGCGCGAAGCCGAGCCGGTGATGCTCCGTCCGCCGCAGGGCGATCAGGTCCCGGTCCACGTCGTCCGGGAAGAAGAACCGCTCCGGCTCGGGCCTCGTCGGATCCTCGGCGAACGTCCCGTACGCCTCAGCCTTTACCTGTACCCGACCTTGAGCTGTCAGCGACGTACGGCACGTGGGACCCGAGGGGCGTCTGCTCCCGTGGCTGACACTTCGTCGTGACCATTGTTCGTGACGTTCGTTGCTCCATCCGTGGACCCAATGGATGGGGAGGGCCGGGGATGTACGTGCGACGGGTCGTGGGGACCGGGATGCGCCACGAGACGTACACCGTCGTGGACGGCGAGGGACGGGTCGTCGAGACGGTGGACGACTACCTCGCCCTGTGCACCGACCGGGAGCAGTCGCCGAACACCCTCCGGGCCCGTGCCTTCGACCTGAAGGCGTGGCTGGTCTTCCTCCAGCTCCTGGACGTCGATCTGCTGGCTGCCTCCCCGGAGCACGTCGACCAGTTCGCCGGGTGGCTGCGACGCCCCGTCCAGCCGGGGCGGCTGCGATCGGCGGACGCCGATGGTCCTGCCCGGGAGCCATCCACAGTGAACCGCGCGCTGAACAGCGTCTACATGTTCTACGAGTTCCTCGCGCGCCGCGGTGTCGGCATGGGAGCTCAGCTGACGCACCGCCGGGCGGCCTCGGTCGGCGACCATGCCGGGTTCCTCGCCGGCATCGCGGAACGCGAGGTGATGCGTCGGCCGACACGGCTGAAGCAGGTCAAGCGGCGACCGGCGACGCTGACGGATGCCGAGGTGCAGGGGATCCTTGACGCGTGCGAGCGGCTGAGGGACCGGCTGCTGATGGCTTTGATGTTCGAGACGGGCTGCCGGATCGGGCAGGCGCTGGGCCTGCGGCACGAGGACATCAACACGGACCGGCGGACGCTGACGCTGCGGCCTCGGGAGGACAACGCCAACCGCGCACGCGGCAAGAGCCACGACCCGAAGGAGATCCCCGTCCGACAGACGCTGCTCGACCTCTACACGGACTACCTGTTCACCGAGTACGGCGAGCTGGACTGCGACTACGTATTCGTGAACCTGTGGAACGGCACCGTCGGCACGCCGATGGGGTACTGGGCGGCAATGAGCCTGGTCAAGCGGCTGCGACGACGCACAGGTGTCGAGTTTCACCCGCACCTGTTCCGGCACACTCACGCGACCGCGCTTCTGCGTGCAGGCGTGCGGCTGGAAGTGGCGAGTGAGCTGCTCACGCACCGCTCGGTCCACACCACGGCGGACACCTACGGCCACCTGGACACTGACGACCTGGCCGACGAGCTGGACCGGGTCGGCTTCAGGGGCTCGTGGTGAGCGGCGACGGCCACCTGGCCGCCGTCGTCCCGTTGCCCGGAGATCCGTGGGCAGCAGCCCTGCTCAGCGTGGTACGGCCGGAATTCCGAGTCGAGCGCTTCGTGCCGCCCGCCGGGCACTTCCTGGCCCCGACCCCGTGCGTGGTCACCACATGTTTGAGGAAGAACGCCTCGCGCGGGTTGTGCGCCGCGCACGACGTGGCCTGGCGGAAGGCCGGCCGGCCCGAGCGGGAGGCGTGGATCGCGGACCCGGCGAACTGGCCGGCCGGGCTGAGCCTGGACGTGGCCTCGTGCCTGGTCAGCGGATGCCGGTACTCCGGCGGACTCTCGGGCCTGTGCGACCTGCACCTGGCCGACATCAACGGTCTGCACTCGCGGGGCCAGCGCATCAGCGTCCGTGAGTACGCCGCCGCGGCGCTGGTGCTCTCCCGTCCGGCGGCGAAGCGGTGCGGCTTCCCGGACTGTGGCTACGAGATCAGCCGCAGCGGCTTGTGCGACGGGCACCACTATCGCTGGACGAAGGTCGATCGGCCTCCGCTGGCCGCGCTGCCCGTCGAGTTGATGCTCCGCAACGTCCCCAGCTTCTCCGTCGCGGGCCTACCGCCGCTGGCGGCGCTGGAGTTCCAGTACCTGCTCCAGCTCCGCACCGACCAGCGACGCTCCAAGGTGGTCCCCAGCTCCTGGGTCCGCGCGGTCAACACGGTCATCGCCGAGGACGTCTCCTCGGTGCGCAACCGTCCGGCCCACCACTGGCGTCACCTGTCGCTGAACTACACCACCGTCCCGCAGCTCTTCACCGACTTGCTGGAGGCCCTCGGAGACCTCGATGGACCCGCCGAGGAGTGGGACAGGGACGTGTGGCGCCCCGAGCGGCTCGGCTACAGCATCGAGGAACGGCAGCGCGTCGCCCCGCTGGACTTCACCGGCATCACCCAGCCATGGCTGCGGCAAGCGATCAAGCGTCACCTGCGGCTGCGGCTCGCGCGCACGGAACTGCGGTCGGCCGCGCGCAACCTCCATGACTTCGTCCTTTTCTCCCGGTTCATCGCGGAGACCCGCCCCGACCGGCAGAACGACCCGGCAGTGCTGGACCGGCCGCTGCTGGAGTCCTATATCGGCTGGGTCGGCCGCAGGACGGTGGAGCAGAAGGGGCCGTACTTCGGCCAGCCCGTGTCCCCGGGCAGTCGCAGCCGCCTACTGTCGGCGGTCTCCACCCTGCTCGAAACGTGGCGCCGCTACGACTGGCAGCCCGCGCTGCCGGCCGACGCCCGGATCCACCGGGACGAATACCCACGGCCACGCGGGCTGAAGGCCAACTTCATCGACGAGCACCTGATGGAGCAGATCGAGTCCGAGGAGAACCTGACCCTGCTCGACCCCGAGACACGCGCACTCGTACTGATCTGCCGCGACGAGGGCCTGCGCATCAGCGAAGCACTCACCCTAAAGACCGACTGCCTGAAGAAGACCCCCTCCGGCCGCTGGGCCCTGGTCCACTACAAGAGCAAGGACAAGAGCTTCCGGGCCATCCCCGCCTCCCGCGTCGTGGTGGACGCAATCCGGGAACAGCACGGCCGGGTCCGGGAACGCTTCGGTGGCGCGTGCCAGTGGCTGTTCCCCAAGGTCAGCGGCAACCCAGACGGAAAGTATCCGATGCCCTACGGCACCGTCGACACCCGATTCGACGCCTGGCTGAAGCGGATCCGCCTCATCGACTCCAACGGCGACGCCGCCGCCGTCAGCTGGCATCAGTTCCGGCACACGTTGGGCACCAGAATGGCGAACGCGGGCGTGTCCGGGCGCACCATCCGCGAGGTCCTGGGCCACACCTCCTGGCAGATGCAGGAGCACTACTCGCGCATCGCGGACGACACCCTTCGCCGTGAGTACGAGGAGAAGTACGAGGTCCGCTTCAACCTCAAGGGCGAGGCCGTCAAGATCCACCGCGACAGCGACCTGTCCGGCGTCGAGTGGCTCGCCGAGAAGATCGGCCGCCGCCTCCACGCCGTCGCCGGCGGCTGGTGCGGACGGCACATCTCCCGCCCCTGCCCTAAGACCGCAGCCGATGGCTGCTACTTCTGCCAGGACTTCCAAAGCGACCGGCAGTTCCTGCCCATCCACCAGGACACCCTCGACCGCACTCGCGAACTGCAGGCCGGCGCCGCAGCCGCCGGCCGTTCCCGGGCAGCCGACCTCAACGCACGGCTGGCCGTCGCAGTCGAGCATCTCATCACGCGCATTACCGACCAGGAGAACGACGGAGTCGCCCCGGCCCCAGACGACCTGCCTGGCGGCCCAGTCGAGACGAAGGGGGAAGCAGATGCGGGCTGACAACTCGTCCCACCTGGCCGAGGCCGCACAGCAGCGCCGCCTGGACTGCATCGAGCGCGTCCAAGCCGTCCTGGGGGCCCTGGAACGCGACGGCGGAGCGGTGACCGTCGCCGGTGTCGCCGCACGGGCCGGGGTCTCCCGAACCTTCCTCTATGACGACGCCCAGGCCCCACTGCTGGCCAAGCTGCGAGAACTCGCGAACAAGCAGCCCGCCACGGGACGACCGGCCTTGCCCGACCACCAGCGCATCACCACCAAGTCACACGAGACAGTGGTGCGAGCACTGCGGGACGCCAACCGGAAACTGAACGAGGAGAACGAACGGCTCCGCAACGAACTCGCCATGGCCCTCGGACAGCTCCGCGACCTTCGCCGAGGCATCCCCGCCCCACCCGGCTAATGTCCGGTCTCGGGGTGCGGCCCGACATCGGCGAACCGGCGGATCCGATCCTGTTCGGCGGTCTCGTCGGAGGCGTCGAAGTGCCGTACCTGGTTCCACCAGCGGTCATGGTCGTAGCCCTCGCAGTGGTTGAACTCATGAGCCGTACTGCGTAGCCGCTGCCACTCCCGCACGATCGCGGCACGCTGCCACGTCTCGGGCCGCTCCACCGCGAGGATCGTGTACAGGAGCCCGGCCGAGTCGGAGACCAGGCGGAGCAGAGACCGCATCGCGAAGGACGTCTCACCGGTCTCCCCGACCTCCTCGTACACCCGCCCCAACTGGACGTTGAGGAACGTCTCCAAGGCGCGGACGTCCTCGGGCCTGAGGTCTTCGGCGTAGGTGAGGGTGCGCTCGGACGGCGGGTTCGTCATGCGGGTGGGGCCTCCCGTTCGTACGGTGCCAGCCGGATCAGCTCCGGTGACATCTGAGCAACTCTACGGAGAGGCGGCTGACACTGTCAGCCACATAAAAGGCCAGCTCATCACGCCTACCGGGCGCAAGAGGTCCAGATAACAGCCTGCTCATCGCCCAGAAATTCCACGGGCACGAGCCGGACCGTAGCCGGCCTCCCCGAGGCCGGAAGTGCCCCGGGCCGTCCTCACCGGCCGCTCTGCGGGCGCCTGGCCCGCACCCCGGGTCTTCGGCTACGCGTCCAGCGCGGCGTGCAGGATGAAGAACAGCGTCACCGCCGAGTTCGCCGACGACAGGGCCGAGACCATGACCCCGGCGGCAGCCGTCCACATGGCCAGGCCCAGGGTCGTGAACACCGACAGCCGGTTCCTGGCGACGGGAGCCGGGCCCAGCAGGGCCGCAACCCGGCGGGGCACCGGCCCGGCGGCGAAATGGGCCAGCGAGGTGAAGGGCCCGGCCGTGGACACCAGGGCGGACTTGCCCACCGCCACTGCGACGGTGCGGCGGCTGCCGGTCCGGGCCGCCGCCTCCTCGTCCGCCCACCGCTCCGCGGTGAACGCCACCGCCGTCCGCAGCGGGCGCAGGAAGGGGTTGGCCCGCGCCGCCAGCTGCACCGCCAGCAGGAACCGGTGGTGCCGGCCCGACAGATGGGCCCGCTCGTGCGCGAACAGCGCCCGCCGCTCGCCCGGCGCGAGACCGGCCAGCATGCCGGAACTGACCACGACCCGGCCGCCGCCGCGACGGCCGGGCACGGCGTACGCGTACGGGACCGCGTCCGGCAGCACCGCCACCGACCTGCCGGCCAGCCCTGCCACGGCACGCGCGGCCTGCTTGCGTACCCGGTGGTGCCGCCACCCCGTCCCCAGGCACGACACCAGTACGGCCAGCAGGGCCGGGATCGCCACCCGCCCGGCGACCTCGTCGTACGGGACCGCCTCGCGGACCTCCGGATCCGACCAGCCGTCCGGCAGAGGATTGCCCGGCAGCTGCGCGGTCCCCACGACCATCAGCAGGGCCAGGCACAACGTGCTGCACACCGCCAGCAGCACGGCCGTCCAGGTCAGCAGCCGGGTGGCGGGCCGCGGATGGAGCCGGTGCTCGGCCAGCCGGGCGATCGGCCAGGCGGTCAGCGGCAGCACCAGCGGCAGGAAGACGAAAACCCCCATGCCGTCAGTCTTCACCCTTTTCCGACGCCTGCGCCAGCAGATCCCGCAACAGCTGCTCGTCCCCCGGCGACAGCACCGTCACGAAGCTGGCCAGCACCGCCTGCCGGTCCGCCTCCGCGTCCAGCACCTTGCGCATCCGGAGCGCCGCCAGTCCCGCCTCGTCGGCGACGGCCGTCCACTCGAACGAGCGGCCGACCCGCTCCCGCGCCACCGCGCCCTTGGCCTGCAGCCGCGTCAGGATCGTCATCACCGTCGTGTAGGCGATACCGCCGCCGATGCGCTCCTGCACCCAGCCGGCCGTGACCGGACCCGACGCCTGCCCCAGGGCCGTCAGTACCTGGGCCTCCAGCTCGCCCTGGCCACGACGACGGGACGCCTGCCCGGCACCGCCGTTCGCGTCATCTCTCACCGTCGTCAACCTCCCGTCCACAGCGAGCTCATCGTACTGACCGCCGGCCCCTTCCACGGTCCGGTGGATTCCGGAGGCCGGACGGAGGGCGTCTCGGACCCGCACGAGCGTTCCTCAGGCGGGGGCGGCGGCGGGTGGTTCGGGCGGTTCCTCTCGAAGGAGGGCTGCGATGCGTTCGGCGAGCATGAGGGTGGGCAGGTGGGTGTTCGCCGATGGGACGTCCGGCATGATCGACGCATCGGCCACCCACAGGTTCTTCAGTCCGTGCACCCGGCCGGACCGGTCGACGACCGCCCCGGCGGACGGGTCGGGGCCCATGGCGCAGGTGCCGACCGGGTGGTGGTAGGTCCAGACGCCGGCGCGGACGAACCGTTCGACCGCCGCGTCACCGTCGTCGTCCGGCGCGTTCAGCAGGCCGGCGGAGAGGGCGGCGAGCGGCCCCGCCCGGGCCACCCGCCGTGCGCGGCGCACCGCCTCCACCAGTCGCGGCAGGTCGGCGGGGTGCGAGAAGTAGCCGAGGTCGATGCGTGGCGCGTCGAGGGGGTCCGGTGAGCGGAGCCACACCCGGCCCCGCGAGCGCGGTGTGAGGAGCGCACCGCCGACGAAGAAGGTGGCGCCGGTGGCGGCGGCCGCGGTGTCGAAGGGGCCGCCGACGATCAGTTGCAGGTCGGGGGGCCCGCGGTGTTCGCCGGCCTGCGCGCTGTGCAGGGTGGCGACGAGCTGGAAGGCGCGCAGGGGGCGCCCGGCCCCCGCGTAGGCGGCATCGACGGACACCGCGGGGTGATCGGCGAGGTTGCGTCCTACGCCGGGCAGGTCCAGCACCGGCTCGATGCCCAGCGCACGCAGCTCGTCGGCCGGGCCGATCCCTGAGCGCAGGAGGATCGCCGGGCTGGAGTAGGTGCCGGCCGAAACGATCACCTGATCGCCGTACACCTCCTCCCCGTCCGCCAGCCGCACCCCGGCCGCACGGCAGCGGTCCAGGACCACACGGCTGACCTGCGCCCCGCCCCGCACGGTGAGGTTGTGCCGCGCCCGGGCCGCCGCCAGGTACGTCGATGCCGCGCCCAGCCGCTCCCCCGCGACCTCGTTGACCGGGAGCGGTCCCACGCCCACGGCACCCGGAGCATTGTGATCGGGGATCGCGGGCACCCCCGTGGACATGATCGCCTCCTGCCCGGCCGAGGCGATGTCGCTGCGTTCCGCTCCCGCGTACCGGCGGACGGGGATCGGCCCGCGGCTGCCGTGATACGGCTCGTGGCCGAAGTCCAGGTCGTTCTCCAGCGCGACGAACCAGGGCAGCACCTCGTCCCAGCTCCAACCGGGATTCCCGCGTGCCGCCCAGGCGTCGAAGTCGTACGGCGAACCGCGCAGCGCGAAGGCCGCGTTGGTGGTCGAGGAGCCGCCGATCACCTTCCCGCGCGGCAGGGCGATCGCCCGGCCGGCCGGGCCGGGCTCGCTCGTCAGTCCCCAGTCGTGCGATGCCGTGTGCGGTCCGGAGCCGTCCCGCAGCGCGGCGGGCAGCTCCACGTAGTCCGGCCCGGCCTCCAGCAGGAGCACCCGCGTGGAGGGGTCCTCGCTCAGCCGCGCCGCCAGCACGCATCCGGCAGCCCCGCCGCCCACGATCACCAGGTCGTACCCGTCCGCCATGACCCGACCGTACGCCCGGGGTGTGAGCCGGGGACGCGCCGCGCGTCCGGCCCCACCCGTTCGTACACGGCCGCCGGAATGCCGGCGGCGCAGTCCGGCCGGGTGCGGATGCGCACCCGGGGTGGGTGGGCTCGCGTTGGTCCGGCCCACCCACCCCGGAGCGGGGACGGTCAGGAGCCGGCGACGATCTCGTTCACGATCCACGCACCGAGTTCCTCGGTCATGGCGGTGTGTGCCTCGTTGCGACTGGCGCACAGGAAGGCGTCGAGTTCGCCGGCATCCGGTGTGATCGGCGCGTAGAGCGCCTTCGGGTCGTCGATGTCACCGGCGGCGACGGCGCTGATGCTGGGGATGAAGCAGGACGTGCGGATGAGGTCCTCGTCCACGGTGTTGCGGAGGAACGTCATCAGGAGGCCGGCCAGGCCGAAGCTGCCGGGGTCACCGGTGGGCAGCGGCAGGGTGAACACGCCGCCGGGGGCGCCGTCGATCTCGGGCAGCCCGCGGGTGCGGACCAGGATCTGCTCCCCGCCGGTCTTCTGCAGCCGGGCGACGACCTGGTCGCCCCCCGCCTGGGTCTTGAGCCAGGTGTCCTTCAGCGTTTCGCCGTCGCCCCTGACCGCGTTCACGTCGGGCTTCACGCCGTTGCCGGTGCCGGTGGCCACGCCGTTGGCGACACCGATCCTGCGGACGCCCCGCGCCCATCCCCCGAGCTCCTCGAGCTCCCTGAGGAACGCCACCCGCTCCGGTGCCGGTGCCGGGGTCTGGTCGACCTTCCCGATGTACCAGCGCGCCATCTGCTTCGCGGCGGGGCTGTTGAGCAGGCCGGAGAAGAGTCGGATGGACTCCCCCACGAGGGGGTCCTCGCCGAAGTTGTCCGCCGCGAAGTGGATGAACGCCTGGAGGGAGACGGGCAGCCATCCGCCGTGGTGGGGGGAGTCGTAGGAGAGGTGGAGGGAGGTCTCGTGGTCGGGGAGGGCGGGGTCCTGCTCCATCCTGGCCAGGGCGTAGCGGGTGACCAGGCCGCCCATGCTGAAGCCGCCCACGACCAGCTTCGAACGGCCGACCCGCTCGTTGAGGGCACGGCGGATGCAGTCGATGGCGGTGTCGGCGTTGTCCTTGATCGACGCCGTGCGGTCGTTGTAGCCGAGGATGATCACGTCCCGGCCGGTCGCGTGCAGTTCGGAGATGAAGCGGAAGTCGCCGTTCTCCTCCAGGCCTTCCCAGAGCCGGTCGAGGTCGCTGGACCCGCTGGAGAAGCCGTCGGAGAGGATGACGGGCCTGATGAGCTGCCGGCGGTTCAGCGGGCTGTAGTAGACCCAGGCGGTTCCGCCGCTGAGGGACCACGTCTCGTGTGCTTCCGGGGCGGAGGCGATCGCGGAGCGGGGCTCGGGGGAGACCGGGCCCCAGATGTCGACGACGGGGGTAGGCATGATCGGTGGGCTCCTTGGGCAGTTCGAAGGCTCGCCGAACGGCTGACCTCAAACGGCACCTTATGGAGCAAATCGCCGTCACGGACAGTAGCGACGACGGGTGTTCACACGAAGGCGGCCACCTTTGTCCCGAAAGGTGTACGCGCCCGCGAACACGGGCACACTGCGCCGTCCGCCCGGCCGCAGTCCGCCGTCAGGCGGTCGACCGAGGGCTTGCAGACAGAGGGAGGTCAGCCGAGCCAGACGATGTCGATGACGTAGAGGCGGCCCAGGGGGCGGTTGATGAAGTAGACGGCGGTGAGCTGGCCGACCGAGGCGGAGCGGACGTCTTCGCCCTCCGGGTCGCGGCGGTCGAAGGCGGGGAAGGACCACGGGCCGCGGGAGGCTATGTCGAGGACGTCGCGGACCATCTCGGCCGCGTGCTCGGGCAGCGTGGCGAGCGCCTTCGCGGCCTGCGGGGAGAGTCGGGCCGGCCAGGTGCTCACGGTCGTGCCCCGAGTACGTCGTCCAGGCCGACCCCGTCGGAGTCGTCCATCCCGGAGGCGATGAACGCGTCGACGGCCGGGGCGGCGGCCATGCGCGCCTGCCAGGCTCGGACGACGTCGTGGAGCGGGCTGAGGCTGTAGCTGTGCCGGGAGTTCTCCAGCGCCCGCGACCAGTCCGCCTCGAACGCGGCCGCCCACTGGCCGGACCGGCGGTCCTGCCGGATCCGGACGAGCAGCTCGGCGGCGGCCGTCGGCGCGGGGGCGGGCGGCGGTACGGGCGAGTGCTCGGGCTGGGCGCTCATGGCTCCTCCAAACGGGTCTCCCGGCCACGGTACCGGGGCCGGGAGCCGTTGACAGGAGGGCCTCGAACCCGACGGCGCGGACCGGGAGTCGGGTCCGGACCCGGAGTCGGGCGCCGACCGGGAATCGGGCGCCGACCGGGAGTCAGCAGCCGTCGATGTAGGCGCGGGCCGCCACCATGACGTCGCGTTCGCGGCCGTCGGCGATGCACTGGGCCGGGGCCTGGTCCTCCAGCTGGGGGTTCATGCCGATCATCCAGGCGCGGGCCGTGTAGAGGCTTTCCGCGTTCTGGATGAGCTGGATGACGCTGAGGGCGGCGCGCAGGCGCTGTTCGGAAGCCGGCAGGGGGGTGATCTCGCCCGCCGCCCATTTGCCGACCTGCTCGTGGTCGCCGATGTCCGCGATGTGCGCGGTCAGGCGCGGTCCGAGGTTGTCCTGCAGGAAGCGGGCGACGTCGCTGGTGCTCGCCGGGGCTTCACTGGCTGCGCTGCGGCGGGTTTCGGCAGCGAGGATGTCTGTCTCGGTACGCATGTGCGGTCTCCCTCGTTGTACTGACTTCCCGCCTGCGTTGTCGCTGGTCGTGTGTCAGACGACGGGTGTGCGGATGCCCGTTGCCGCAGCGGGGCCATGCCGGGTGCCGGCGGCCGTGGCGGCGCGGGAGTCAGCGCGAGCTGTGAACGCTTCAGGAACGTGCTGCCGCTCTGCGGGGAAGCGTGACGCGCGCAGGCGGATCGTCCGTCGCTATGGAATCGACGGGCAGCATCGCTGTGTACCGAGTGGTCGGGAGGAATCCGGTGGTACGGCGAGGTCGAACCTGCGCGCTGATAACTGTGTGTCGGTCCGGACCATGATTTCCCCCACACGCTCCGTCGGCGATGTCCAAGTTCAAAGGTACCCATTATCATTGCCCAACTCCACCTGGTTGGTAGTATTGGGTCCGACCTGATGATGAGTCATGTTCAGTCCCGTGCAGTGCTGTTCGTGCTGTGACCTGCGACGCGGGATGGAATTGCCGATGCGTCCGCGGGACGTGTTCATTCCGGGTCGACCCCGGTGGAGTACGCCGGATGTGTCGTACTCCTGAACTGTCAAGTGGACGCGTGTGGTCGACCCCGTCGTAGGCGAAACGTCGCGAAGGTCACAGCGTCGCAGCCGCGGGCCTCGGTCATCGCACCATCTGCAGATCACAACATCGTGAGGGTGTAGTCCTGGGCGACCTTGCGCAGGGCGTCGGCTTCGGGGAAGACGAGGCTGGATTCCTCTTTGGAGAGTTCCACGCCCTCGAATACGGCCCAGCACTGGTACCGGCCGAGTCCGGAGCGGTAGGCGATGCCGTGGATGTGGCGCTCTTCGCTGCCGGTGCCGGTGCTCTGGTGTTCGGCCCAGGCGGAGATCTGGCGGGTGACCCGGCGCGCCGACGGGTCCGTACTGTCCTCGATGTGCCGGGCGGTGATCCGGTCGATGTTGAGTTTGGCGAGCTGGTCGCGGAGTTCGCGGCTCAGCACCGTCAGCGTGTCCTCGTCGTCCACGTCAAGGAAGCGTGCTTCCTTGACGGGCTGTAAGCGGAAGAGCGTGTGCCGGGTCGTCCAGTCGCGGGGGATCCGGCCGGGCGGCATGTGGGACGGGTTCGCCCAGTCGTCGGCGATGATCGCGCGCATGGCGGGGTCGACCCGGAACGGCGCCAGGGCCTCCGCGAAGCACCCTTCGTGCTCGGATGCGCAGTACAGGACACCGCAATCGACCAGGCTCCAGCGGTTTCCGCTCGGGCTGCCCGCGTCCTCTTCCCTGATCCGGTCGTAGGTGAAGGGTCCGCGGGCCTTGCCCAGGCGCCAGATTCCGCGTTCGGGCGCCGGGATCAGACGGACGTCCGACAGCGTGGAAGCCCTGGTCATGCGGCCACTCCTTGCTCCGGCGAGCCGCCGGCTGGGCCGGCCGGCTGCCGGTGATGCTCATGGCCGGGCGGCGGGGCAGGACTGGCTACCCCGCCGGACGGCCGGTGTCTGTTTCTCCGGTGGTGCGCCTGATCGGCACGCGGACCGTGTCAAGGGAACTATGCGGCGTAGTAGTCCCGGGGACGTGCCGAACGATCATTTTCGTGGCCTCAACGGACCGAAGCGAACCGGTCGGCGTGAGCAGACAGGGGCGCACGAAGGATCGAGGGGGCGCACGTCCCTCATTCCGTGTGCGGGTGCACCTCCGTGAGGTCGAGTACGACCGCGGCGGCGCCGGCCGGGCCGGAGAAGGCCAGCACGACCCGCTCGGGGGTGGGGGCCGGGTGGGCGGTGAGGTGGCGAACGGGCCCCACCACGGCCAGTTTGAGCAGGCAGGTGCCGCCGGCTTCGGCGCTCCACACCCTGATGGTGCCGTCACCGGATCCGGAGGCCAGGAAGTTGCCGCGTGCGGTGCTCCACAGTGCGAGGGCGTGGACCGCGGCGGTGTGTCCGGTCAGGGGCGGGCCGGGCAGCCGGGTGCGGGTGTGCAGGTCCCAGAGCTGGATGCGGCCGTCGTCGCCCGCCGTGGCGAGGTGGGGGCCGAGGCCGCCGGTGGGGCGCGGGTTGAGGGCGACGGCCCGGAGGCAGCCCTGGTCGCACTTGAGGGCATCGCCGAGCGGGCCGTCCCCGGTGCGGCTCCAGAGCCGTGCGGTGCCGTCGGAGGAGGCGGAGGCGAACCAGTCGTGCCGGCCGTCGGTGGCCGCCGCCACGCAGTTGACGCGCTCCCGGTGGCCGGGCCAGTCGTGCAGCGGGGTGCGGGGGTCGGCCGGGTCCCACAGCTTCACGCGGAAGTCCTCGCCGCCGCTGAGCAGGAGCCGGCGGCCGTCCGCCGTCGTGCAGGCGGCCAGGGAGTGGACCGGCAGGGGGCCGGCGGGGAAGCGGTCCGCGGGCCGCCGGGTCCCGGCGTCCCAGGCGCCGATGCCGTGGCCGGGTTCGGCCCAGTACAGGGTCCTCGTGGGGCCGGTCCCGCCGGTCCCGCCGGTGTCCTCGGGCCCCGGGCCCCAGGTCAGTGCCGTGGGTGGTGTGGTGGTGCCGATGGTGGCCGCCGTACGGCCGGTGGCGGTGTCCCGGATCTCGATGCCGGGCCCGCTGCCGCACAGGGCGAGCCAGGGAGGGTGGGGCGGGCCGCCGGGGGCCAGCGCGGCGCAGCTGACGAGCCGTGGGGAGTGCCGCGTGGTGAGGGCCGCGGTGAGGTGGTCCCCGTTCCACAGGCGGAGGGTCTTGTCCCTCGCCGCCGAAACCAGGACGTCGGTGTCGGCCGTAAGGCCGTCCGGGACGGGGACGCGCGTCAGGGCCGTGACCGTGTCGCTGTGGCCGGCCAGGACGCCCGAACTGCCGCTGTCGGGGTCCCAGACGGTGATGTCGCTGCTGCCGCCGGTGCCGGCGGCGAGCAGATGGCCGTGCGCGTGGGTCAGGGCCGTCAGGCCGGTGACCGGATCGTCCGCGGCCTTGAGGGCGGCCCGCTGCCCGGCACGCTCCCAGACGGTGATCGTGCCGTCGGCGTGACCGGCCGCGATGCGGTCCGGGCGGGTGGTGCGCGCGAGGACGCGGACGGCGCTGGCGAGGTCGAAGTGTTCGATGAGCTCGAAGGTTTCGGCGTCGTGGAAGGCCAGCCGGGTGCCGTCGGCGATCGCGATCACCGGCAGGGGGTCCTCTGCGGGTCGCCTGCCGGCCCCTTCTCCGGCTCCCTCGCCGGGTCCCGCCCCGGGTCCCTCTCCGGGTCCCTCGTCGGCCCCGTCTCCGGCGTTCCTTCCCCGGACGGTGGTCACGGCCATGGGCGTGGAACGGGGCCTCCGTCCCGGCAGCGTCGCCGCCTCTTCGGGCCCGAACCGCTCCTGCCAGCGCACCACGGTGCCGTCGCCGTTGACCGACAGCACGACCGCCTCGTCCTCGGTGTCGGTGAAGGCCGCGAGGTCGTCGATCCAGACGTCGCCGGGGCGGTTGACCTGGTCGACGAGGGTGACGTCCCCGGGGTTCCAGAAGCGGACCGTGCCGTCGTGGCTCCCGGACACCAGCAGGGGCGGCAGTCCCGGCCGTTCCGCGGTGGTCAGGCAGCAGACCACGCCCTCGTGGGCGGGGATCCGCTCGCCGACCGCGCTGCCCTCCACTGCGTCGACGAGTTCGATACCGCCGCGGTCGTCCCCTACGGCGAGCAGGGGCCGCCGCCGGGTGCCGTCGTCGGCCGGGAGGACCGTCATCGCCTGGGTGACGGCGGCCGTCCGGGCCAGCACGTTCCCGACCGGGGCCCACTGCGACCACAGCACGGCGAGCGGGGATCCGGGCAGGCGTGCGTACGCGGGTTCCGGGGCGGGGTCAGGGTCGGTGCGGGCGGCTGCGGCCAGGCTCGCGCGGGCCAGGTGGAGGCTGGCGATCCGGGAGGGCAGGCCGGCCTGCCCGAGGTAGGGCTCGACCATGGCCCACGCCTGCAGCCAGGCCCGGTCGCCCCGCCCCGGCGCGCCGGCATCGGCGTTGGCTACGGCGTCGGCGTCGGCGGGCGGGAGGCCGGCGAGCAGCCCCCGGACGGGGCTGCCGGTCAGCCACGGCAGGACCTCCTTGGGTACGTGCTCGTCGTCGAGTACGCCGCCCAGGCGGGCGTGCCGGGCGAGGTGGGCGCGTACGTACGGCGCGGGCGAACCCAGCGGGTGCGGGCCCACCAGGCGGGCGAGCGCCTCGGCGATGCGGGCGTGCGCGGCGGCTTCGCCGTGTGCCCCGTCGCCCGCCCCGTCCTGCGCCCCGGTGCCTGCACCGTCCTGCGCTCCGGTGCCCGCACCGTCCTGCGCTCCGGCGTCGCCACGGGCATCGTCGTCCGGTTCCTGCCTTGCTGTCACAGCGTTCCCCCCTCCCTGTACGTCCGGTTCGCCGGGCCGGCTCCTCAGCACCGCGGCCATCCGGTCGTGGGCCGGGCGGTAGACGCGGTGGTCGTCCTCGGTGTCATGGGTCAGATACCCCGCCAGGCGGCCGCCCAGCAGCGTCCGGATCTTGTCGTCCGCCGATTCGATCGGTCGGCCCAGCAGTGCGGAAGCCACGGCGGGCCACACTTCGCCCCAGGGGATCCCTCGGCCCAGGGCGAATGCGGTGGCCCGGAGCAGGGCGACCGCTTCGGCTTCGGCCAGTCCTTCTTCCGCGGCCTGTTCCAGGTCCGCCGTGAGGAGTCCCATCGTGCCCTGTGCGAGACGTCCCAGCCATGAGGCGTCGGAGAGGAGGGCCGGTCCCCTGGCGCGGAGTTGGTCCGCCGCGACCCGTGCGTCGATGAAGGAGCGGGAGCACGCGGCGGCGACGATGTCGGCGGCGGATTCCGCCTGACCGGTGTCCGGCCACAGGTCCTCGCCGTGCAGCAGGGCCCGTACGTAGGCGTGGATGTCCTCGCGCATGTCCGGGCCGTCGACGCGCAGGACGCGCGCGCGCGGGACGGCCTCTTCGAGGTGGGCCAGGAGGGCCGTTCCGGTCGCGGCGCCGGGGGTGGGGGTGGGTGCGGCGCCGGGGGCGGGCGCGGTGCCGGCGGGAATGCTGCTGCGGACGGCGACGAGCAGGCGGACGGGCCGGCCGGGTACGGGGGCCGGGGCGGCGGGGTCCGGCGGCGTCACCTCCGCGAGGGGTTCGAGGACCTGGGTGATGCAGCCCCTGGGGTCGGTCGCCTCGTCGAGGGCGTCGACGACGACGGTGATCACCGGTCCGGGGGTGCGCAGGTGGGCGCGGAGCCCGGCCTGCCACCGGCGCAACGGGTCGGGGGCGGTGGGGTCGGGTTTCACACCGAGCTTCCGGCAGAGGGTGCGCAGCAGCGGGAGGGGTTCCTGCTGCCGGGCGTCGACCGCCACGGTCACCGATCCCTGCTCGGGGAGGGTGTCCGGCGGGCAGTAGGCGACGGCGGCGGCGAACTGCGGGCCGGCCCGGAAGCCGGCGTCGCTGAAGGTCACGGCCCGGGCCAGCAGGGCCGACTTCCCGCTCGCGGCGATGCCGGTGACGACGAGGGTGCCGGCCGGGCCGGAGAGGAAGGCGGCGAGATCGGCGTTCAGGTGCCTGCGCCCGGAGAAGTACCAGCCGGGGTCGAGGTCGTTGACGCGGCCGCTGGCCTTCTCCAGCCAGTAGTCGAGGTCGTCCGGTGTGGCGGCGACCTCCCGGCGGGCGTCGGCGACGGTGGTTGCCTGCGGGCGGTAGCCGGGATTGGGCAGGGCGAGGGTGGGGACGTGGAGCTTGCCGGTGAGGACCGGGCGCGGCCCTTCCAGGTTCCGGTGCAGTTCGGAGTTGATGGTCCTGGTCGCGTGGACGAGCGCCTCGTGGAACTCCGACATCGTCAGGTAGCGGCGGGTGATGCCGCATTTCGGGTCGCTCAGCCAGGCGTGGGCCCGCCGCAGGGTGAGGGCGAACTCCCTGCCGAGCACCTTCCGCTGCGGGGCCGAGGTGACGAGTACGTTGAGCAGGGCGGTGGTGCGGCGCTCGGCGGAGAGCTCCCGTTCGAGGGCGAGGACCTCGCTGCCGACGTCCGCGGAGGCGCAGGTGTTCACGATCACCAGGACGTCGTCGGCCAGGGAGTCCAGGGCGGCGGCGATCATCTCGGTGGTGCGCAGGCCGGTGGCCGGGAGGCGGGCCGGATCGGTGTCCATGAGCTGTGCGTAGTGGTTGCCGGCGGCCGAGGTGAGGCCGTGTCCGGTGATGAACAGGACGAGCGGGGTGCCCTTCTCGACGTTGCGGATGCCCGAGCCGTCCAGCCATCGTTCGACGTCGTGGCGGTCGTGCAGGGGTTCCTTCGGGGCCATCATCGTGAAGCCGGGACCGGCCGGTGCTCCCGTACGCCACCACAGGGCGACGGCGTCCAGCTGGTCGTCGACGGCCTCCGCGAAGGGTTCCGTGCCGTCCTGCATGGCCAGTACGTAGAGGGCACCCTCGACTGCGGGTTCGTAGGCCGCCGGCGGCCTTGGGAAGGGCTCCGCGGAGCACTCCGGAGAAGGCTTCGGCGAGGGCTCCGGGACGGCTCCCGGCGGGCGGGCAGCAGCGGCTGCACCGGCCAAGCCGATTCCGCCCCGCTCCCCGTCCATGATGCCTATTCTTCACACACATGGAGCATCGACTTCCGCGAAACATCCGCTCTGACTCCGTCCCTTCGGCCGAGGCCGGGTTACCCCGGCATGTCACCCAGGACGCCGTGGTGATCGTCCCGGGCATCATGGGCAGTGCGTTGTACGACACCGGCCGCGGCACCCATGTGTGGGGGCTGGGCGGCATCTCCTGGCTGGTCAGGGCGTGGACGCTGCCGGGCGGGCTGAAGCCCCTCGCCATGACGGAGGAGGAGCTTGCGGGCAAGACGGGCCGGATCAAGGCCACCGGTCTGCTGGAACACTCCGCCTGGACGCCGTACCTGGCGGGCATCGAACCGTACGCCGACCTGGTCGTGGCGGTCGGCGGCTGTGTCGCCGATCCCGCGGCGGTGCTGAAGTTCGCGTACGACTGGCGGCTGCCGGTGGCCGTGAACGGGCGGCTGCTGGCGGCGGCGGCGCGCGACCACCTCACCGCGTGGCGCCGGCATCCGGCCCATGACCGGGCCCGCCGCCACCGCGTCGACGAGCGCGAGGGCCGGCTCGTCTTCGTGGCGCACTCCATGGGCGGGCTGGTGGCGCGCAGCGCCCTCGATCCGGCGCTGGACTCCGATCTGGCGGGCGACACCCGTGGTGTGATCACGCTGGGTACGCCGTTCCTCGGGGCGGTCAAGGCGGCCGTGATCCTCAACTCGGGCCGGGGCACTCCCGTACGCCTCCCCCACCGCAGGCTCCGGGCCGTGTGCGCGAACATGCCGGGCCTGCACGACCTGCTGCCGCAGTACAAGAGCGTCCGGGAGGAGGGCCGCGGTGGCCGGGGCGGCCACGGCGACCAGGTCCGGCACCTGACGCCGGGTGACGTCACCGCGATCGGCGGGAACGCGGAACTGGCCCGGAAGTCGGCCCTGTTCCACCGGGACCTGGGGCGCGTCGCCCTGCCGGGCCACCGTACGGTCGTGGGGGTCAACCAGCCCACGCTGCAGAGCCTGACGATCCGCGACGGGAAGGTGCTGGCGCACCTCGGCGGGGCGCGGATGAACTCGGACCGGAGCATCGTGCGGGACAGGGCGACCGGCAGGATCCTGTGGTTCGAGGTGGGCGGGGACGGCACCGTCTACAAGGAGTCCGCCTCGCTCGGGCCGGTCACCACGACCCTGCCGCTGCAGCACGGTGCGGTGGCCAAGGCCACGTCGGCGCTGGACGCGGTGGTGGAGATCGTCCGCGACGACATCCACCTCGGGCCGCCGATGGGGGACGTGGGGTGCGGGCTGGAGGTGCCCGACCTGGTGGAGGCGGGCGTGCCCTGGACGGTGCGGCTGAGCGATGTGGACACCCTGTCGGGGCTGGTGTGCGGCATCGCGAACGTCGAGGACCCCGCGGACGAGCAGCGCCTGACGGTGGCGTGGGAGGACGGCGCGGCCGTGGCCGGGGCCACGACGAAGTCCACGGGCCTGTACCGGGTGACCGTCCGCACACCGGACGGTCACGAGCTCAGTCAGCTGGTCATGTCCGCCGAGCCGGGCATGGCGCTGGAGGAGTCCGAGGACTGAGGGGGTTCGGCGAACCGGTCCTCCCTGCCCTCGCGCGGCCGCCACCGATGGATCACTGCGAACGTCCCGGGATTCCCCGGGGGCGGGGAGACGCAGGTCACATCCGTACGTGTCACAGGGGCGCGGGCTGTCTCGTCTCGGGGGTGTGAGCCACTGAGACCGTGAGGGAGTACACGCGATGGACGCACGACTGGACTACTTCGCCGACCCGACCGCCGGAAAGGCCCTGAAGTACGTGATGTCGGCCGGCAAGACCATCAAGGAGTCGTCGTTGCCGGCCGCGACGCAGGAGCTGGTGGCGTTGCGCGTGAGCCAGATCAACGGCTGCGGCTTCTGCATCGACATGCACACCAAGGACGCGGCCGCCGCGGGTGAGTCGGCGGTGCGGCTGCACCTGGTGGCGGCGTGGCGGGAGGCCGCGGTGTTCACCGAGGCCGAGCGGGCCGCGCTGGAGCTGGCGGAGGAAGGGACCCGGGTCGCGGACGCGGCCGGCGGGGTCGGGGACGCGGTGTGGGCGAAGGCCGCCGAGCACTACGACGCCGAGCAGCTCACCGCTCTGGTGATGCTGGTCTCGTTCATGAACATGGCGAACCGGTTGAACGTCATCGCCCGGCAGCCGGCCGGCGCGTACGAGGCCGGCCAGTTCCACTGAGAAGATCATCACGGGAACTGCCCGTGCCGGCGGGCGAACCGGGGCCGGGGTCGAGGCGGGTCAACAGGGGGGTTCGGGCGTGGGCAAGGTCGAGGAGTTCGAGGAGCTGCGGCCGCTGCTGTTTTCGATCGCGTATCGGATTCTGGGCAGTGTGGGCGAGGCCGAGGACGCGGTGCAGGAGACCTGGCTGCGCTTCGACGGCTCGGCGACCCGGCCCGCCTCGGCCAAGGCGTACCTCTCCGCCACGGTGACGCGGATCGCGATCGACGTGCTGCGCTCCGCCCGGGTGCGGCGGGAGGAGTACGTCGGGCCCTGGTTCCCCGAGCCGCTGCTCGCCGACCCGTACGAGGATCCGGCGCGGGCGGTGGAGCTGGCGGACTCGGTGTCGATGGCGGCGCTCCTGCTGCTGGAGCGGCTCAGCCCACTGGAGCGGGCGGTGTTCGTGCTGCGGGAGGTCTTCGGCTTCGGGTTCGACGAGGTCGCGTCGGCGGTGGGGCGGTCGGAGTCGGCGTGCCGGCAGCTGGTGGTGCGGGCGCGGCGGCACATGCAGGCCGGGCGGCCGCGGTTCGAGGCGGACCGGCAGGAGCGGCAGGAGCTCTCGGCGCGGTTCTTCGAAGCGCTCCGCGAGGGCAATGTGGTCGGCCTGCAGGAACTGCTCTCCGCCGACGTGGCTCTGGTCGGCGACGGCGGAGGCAAGGCACCGGCGCTGGCCAGGACGGTCGTCGGCGCGGTCAACGTGTCCCGGCTGCTCGCGGCCACCTTCGCCCGGCTGGGCCTGGTCGACGTGACGTTCGAGGCCCGGGAGGTCAACGGCCGGCCGGGCGCGATCTTCCGCGACCGGGAGGGGAAGGTGCTCCATGCGCTGGTCCTGGAGGTGTTGGACGGCCGGATCCGGACGATCCGTACGGTGATCAACCCCGAGAAGCTCGGCCACCTCGGCCCGGTCGCCGATGCCTGGGCCATCCACCACGAACTGAAGCGGGCCCGCCGCGGGCCGAACTGACCACCGCGCCGGGGCCGGTGCGGGCAGGGCCGCCCTCTCCTGGCGGGGAGGGCGGCCCTTGGGTGTGGCGGTTCAGTCGGTGCCGGGGTTGAAGCAGCCGCTCGGGCAGTTCTGCGTACCGCCGCATTCACCCCGGTGTCCGCCGCACTCGTTGCATGCCGTGTGCTCCGGTTCCGTCGCCCACCAGCTGGTGGCGCTGCCCTGAGCCGGGCTGAGCGTGCCCGTCCCGCGTGCCGCGAGCCATGCGGACCCCACCGCGAGCAGTGCGAGCGGCACCCATAAAGCCAGGAACATGTCCCATCCCCCATTCGGGGCGGGGTCCCCTTTGTCCCGCCCTGGAAGGGGGATTCCCGTGCGGGGCGCGGCTCAAGCGTGCGCCGGGGCGCCGAACCAGGTGGGGAGGTGGGCGAGGAGGTCCTCCTGGTCCTCGCCCACCCAGGCCACGTGGCCGTCCGGGCGGAGCAGGACCGCGGGTGCGTCCAGTTCCCCGGAGACGTCGACGACGTGGTCGACGCGGTCCGCCCAGCCGTCCGCCGAGAGGCGCCCGGTCTGGTCGAGGAGGAGGCCGCGGCCGGCGTGCGTGAGGTCGTAGAGGCGGCCCCGCTCCAGGCCGATGTCCCGCAGGCGGCGGCCGAGCAGTTCGTGGCCGTCGCCGAAGTCGTAGCGGATGCCGGTCGCGGTGATCTTCTCGATGAGGCGGCGGTTCACCTCTTCGGACTCCATGAGTTCCGCGAGGAGGCGGCGTACGGCGCGGGCGCCGGGGGTGGAGGACAGCAGCTCCATCTGGGCGCGGGTGTTGTCCAGTACGGCGGCGGCCACCGGGTGGCGTTCGGTGTGGTAGCTGTCGAGGAGCCCTTCCGGGGCCCAGCCGGCCACCTGGGCGGCCAGCTTCCAGCCCAGGTTGAACGCGTCCTGGACGCCGAGGTTGAGGCCCTGTCCGCCGGTCGGCGGGTGGATGTGCGCGGCGTCGCCGGCGAGGAACACCCGGCCCACGCGGTAGCGTTCGGCCAGGCGGGTGGCGTCGCCGAAGCGGGAGAGCCAGCGGGGCGAGTGGATCCCGAAGTCGGTTCCGGCGACCGCCTTGACCTGCTGCTTGAGTTCGTCGAGCGTGGGTGCGGCCGTACGGTCCCCGGCGAGGCCGGCGGCCGGGGCGATGACCCGGTACACGCCGTCCCCGAGCGGCATGGCGCCGAACCGCAGCTCGGTCTTGCGGGCTTCGGCGATGGTGGCCATCAGCGTCTCCCGCGGGACGTCCACTTCGACCTCGCCCAGCAGGGTCTCGGTGGTGGCGGGCTCGCCGGGGAAGGCGACGCCGAGCAGCTTGCGCACGGTGCTGCGGCCGCCGTCGCAGCCGACGAGGTGGCGCGAGCGGAGACGGGTGCCGTCGGCCAGTTCGGCGGTGACTCCGTCCTCGTCCTGGCTCAGCCCGACCAGTTCGCACCCGCGCCGGATCTCGGCGCCGAGGGCGGTGGCGTGCTCGGTGAGCAGGCGCTCGGTGGTGGCCTGCGGGATGGCGAGGACGTAGGAGTGCGCGGTGTCCAGCCGGTCCGGCCACGGCCGGTCGATGGCGGCGAAGAAGCCGCCGACCGCGAACTTCTGCCCGAGCGCGAGGAAGCGGTCGAGCAGGCCGCGCTGGGCCATCACCTCGATGCTGCGGGCGTGCAGGCCCTGGGCGCGGGACTGTGCGGTCGGCGCCCCTTCCTTGTCCAGGACGAGTACGTGCACGCCGTGCAGGCGCAGCTCGGCGGCGAGCATCAGGCCCGTCGGGCCCGCTCCGGCAATGATGACGTCGAACATCAAACCCCCCGTGTTTCCGGTTTCGAGCGAGATTCTGCGGTATGCCCGGGGTCTTGCCGCAAGGCCCCCTGTGCGCTATATGTTGAGAGTGGCAAGGAGACCGTGACCTCCTTGCCTTTTTTGTTTTCCCTGCATCCTTCCCTCAGCCTCTTCCTGCCCCCTTCCACCCCCTTTTGCCGTTTGTTGTGGCTGTACAACTACTCGGACGCGCCCGACCAGCGCTTCGGGCCGCACGCCGCGACGTACTACCACGGCGGGGAACTCCCGGGGTTCAACTCCTTCATCGGCCACGACCCGGAGAACCGGGTCACGCTGGTGGTCTGGACGAACCTGACGGTGTCCCCGGACGGCCGGACCACCGCGAACGCCCTACTGCCCACCGTGCTGAACCGGGTGTACCCCGGGCTGGACCTGCCCACCGGGACCGGCCAGGCGTCCCTTGCGGATCGTGTCCGGCGGCCGGAACGCATGATCATCGGCGGGCCGGTGTGGCCTAGCCTGCCCCCATGGTCTTCAAACGTCTGCTGAGCAAGGGCGGCATACCGCTCGATGTGAACACGATCGTCCGGAACGAAACGGCCCGCCCGGGCGAACTGCTCACCGGTGAAGTGGTGTTGCGCGCCCCGGACCGAGCCGTGAAGGTGAACGACATCCACCTGACGCTCATCTACAACCCGCCCCAGGTCCGCAAGGGCGGTGGCGAGGGCATGAAGGGCGACACGATCGGCCACCCCTACCCGAAGCAGCACTCCTTCGCCCTCGCCAAGGGCGAGGAGCGCCGGGTGCCCTTCGAGCACCGGCTCCGGTGGGAGACCCCGGTGTCCGAGACCCGCGGCCGGAAGCTCGCCGGCACCGTCCTGGGCCTGACCACCGGTGTCGAGATCGAAGGGGACAAGGCCCAGCGGGACTACGACCCGGTGCACATCACCACGCTGCCGCTGCACGAGGCGGTCCTCGACGGCTTCGGCGCCGCCGGGTACGGCTGCGACCTGACCGCGGTCCACAAGTCGCCCGTCCCCGACGTCGAACAGCACCTCTACCTCCGGCAGGTCTTCCTGCTCGACGGCCCGCGACCGCTGGAGCTGACCTTCCACACCAACGCGGTCGGCAGCGAGATCTTCCTGCGCGAGGCGGACCGGCGGCACACCTCCTGGCAGGACAAGCCGCCGGCGCTGCGCTTCGTCGCCGCCCACCACGAGGTCGGACGCGTTGCCTTCACCGAGGAGGTACGGCGCTGGATCAGCGGTCTCGACGCCCTGGGACAGGGGCACGGCCAGGGCCTCTGAGGGGAGCGGCGCCGCCGCCGGTCACCGGGCCCGGCCGGTCACGGGTCGGCCGGTCCCCGTCACCGGTCACCGGTCCTCCGTCACCAGTCCGGGCGGTCCAGGACCTCCACGACCGCGCAGGCCAGGGAGATGCTGCCGCCGTTGGCCATCATCAGGATGTGGTCGCCCGGGGAGACGGCACCGGTCTCCATGAGGTGGGACAGGCCCAGCACCTGGTCGGTGGAGGTGAGGTGGCCGTGGGCGCGCCCGAGGTCGAGCAGGCCGCGCTCGGGCGGTATGCCCAGCGGCCGGAGCAGGCTCGCCAGGTAGCGGGGGTGGCCGGTGAAGACGTGGGTGACCCGGGTGATGTCCCCGGGGCCGACACCGGCCTCCTCCATGACCTGCCGGGCCAGCGCCGTACGCGCCCGGACCAGGTCGCGGGTGACGGCCTGGAGGAGTCCGCCGTCGGGGTCGTGGCGGGCGACGTAGGAGGCCATCCGGCTGCCGAGGACGGCCTGGTTGCCGAGGAGGATGGGCGGCGGGTACATGGCCTCGTCGCCGCGGTAGAGGTGTTCCCAGGAGGAGAGGGAGGTCAGGGCCAGCGCGCGGACGCGCAGCGGGCCGCCCTCGGTGGACACGACCACTGCGCCTCCGGCGTCGCCGAGGATGGAGCCGCGGCCGGAGCCCCAGCCGTCGGCGTAGTTCCAGCGGTCGACGAGAGGGGTGCCGAAGTTGTCGGAGGCGGTGATCAGGGCCGCGTGCGCGGTGGGGTCCGTGGTCAGCTGGCCGTGGGCGAGGCGGATCCCGTCGAGTACGGCCGTGCAGCCCTGGTGGAGGCCGATGGCGGGGGCGGTGCCGCCGGTCACCCGGTCCTGGACGTAGTGCGCGGGGAACCAGCCGTCGGGTCCCTGGTGCCAGACGCCGGAGTGCAGGACCAGGGCGATCTCGTCGCTGCCCAGGCCCGAGCGTTTGAGGGCGTCGACGCCGGCTTCGGCGGCGAGTTCGGGCGCCGACAGGCCGCCGGCGACGGCCACGCTGGTCCATCCCTCGGCCTCGGCCCGGCCGGCGTCGTACCAGCCCCGCCGGACCGCCTCGGCGACCGGGAACAGCTCCGGGACGCGGGCGGCGACCCCGGCGATGTACAGGTTGTCCGTCCTCACGAGGTGGCCCCCAGACCGATCAGCAGGTAGCAGGTGAAGGCGGTCGGCAGGTAGCCGACCGTGGCGCGCAGCGGCCAGCGCGCCGCCCCGCCCCGGGTGAAGCTCCAGGCCGCCCGGGCGACGACCACGGCCGGCAGGAGCACCAGCCAGCCCCAGGCGCCGTGCCCCGCCGTCCCCGCCGACCAGGGGCGCAGCACGGCCAGGGACACCGCCGTGGAGGCGGCGGCGAAGCCCACCGCCAGGGCGGTGGTGGTCCGCAGGCCGAACACGTGCACGTAGGTGCGTTCGCGTGCGGCGGGGTCCCGGACCAGCTTGCGGGCCAGCTCGTGGTGGGTGGCCGCGAGCAGGAGGACGGCGAGGACCGGCAGGGCGCGGCGGCCGGCGGAGAGGCCGGTGTCGTGGAGGAAGACCGCGTACAGGTAGAGGTTGAGCACGATCTGGATCGGGGAGCTGAGCAGCACGCTGAGCACCACCGCGTCGCCGGGCGGCCAGCCGGACCGCAGTTCGGCGCCCACCAGGGCGGCGGTGTACGCGAACTGGGCGGCGAGCAGCAGCTGCGCGGGCCGGTTGCCGCTGTTGAGCAGCAGCAGGCCGGCGGCGCCGACGGCCATCAGGACGACCAGGTCCCGGGGCCGGACCGCACCGCGCGCCAGCGGGCGGCCGGGGTTGTGCACGCGGTCGTACGGCAGGTCGCGGAGGTCGTCGGCGGCCCGCAGCAGGAGCAGGTCCACGACGACGGTGACGGCGGCGACGGCGGTGCCCCAGCCGGGCCTCCAGTCGTGGGCGCGGGGGTCCGTGGCGGCGTACAGGCCGGTGGCGCCCACGGCCCAGGCGGCGGCGAACACGGCGGCGAGCGGCAGCGGGTAGCTGCCCCGCACGAAGAGGGCGAGACGGCGGATCATTCGGGCCGCTCCCCGGTCCCCAGTGCCCAGCGGACCGGGAGCCGCCAGACGCCATTGATGAACATGGTGCGGCGCCAGTCCAACTCGTCCTCGGTGGCGGCGAGTTCCAGGACGGGGAAGCGGCGGAGCAGGGCGGCGATGCCGATCCGCAGTTCGGCTCGGGCGAGTTCGGCGCCCGGGCAGAGGTGGCGGCCGTGGCCGAAGGCGAGGTGGCCGCCGGCGTCGGGCCGGTCCGGGTCGAAGGCGTCGGGGTCGGCGAACCGTGCCGGATCGCGGTTCGCGGCGTCGGTGAGCGGTACGACGACCTGGCCGGCCCGTACGGGGCAGCCGCCCAGCACGGTGTCCTCGGTGACCAGGTGGGGGGCGCCGCCGGTGTTGTTGAGCGAGGTCCAGCGGAGCATCTCCTCGACGGCGGCGGGGATCAGGGCGGGGTCGGCGCGCAGCCGGGCGGTCAGGGCGGGGTGCCGGAGCAGCAGCAGGACGCACATGGCGAAGGAGTTGCCGGTGGTCTCGTAGCCGGCCATGAGCATGCCGGAGGCGAGGGCCACCGCTTCCTTCGGGGCGAGGTGGCGGTCGGGGTCCTCGGGGGGCTGGGTGACCAGGGCGGTGAGCACGTCGGTGGTGGGGGCGGTGACTGGGACTGGGGCGGGGGCGGCGGGATCGGCGCCGTCCGTGCCGGTCCGGGCGTCGGCGGGGCGGCGCGCCTCGACGGCGCGGTGCTCCTCGGCAGCGCGGCGCTTTTCGGCGATCAGGCCGGTGAAGTAGTCGTTCATCCGGGCCTGGGCCGCGGCGGCCTCCTCGGGGGTGTGGCCTGTCGTGGACATCAGGACGTCCACCTCGCGGCGCAGCCGGTCGGCGTCGGCGAAGGGGACGCCGAGCACCTCGCAGATCACCCGCATCGCGAAGGGCACGGTGTAGCCGCCCACCAGGTCCGCGGTGCCATGGTCGGCGCCTGCGGTCAGCCCGTCCAGCAGCTCGTCGGCCAGCTGCTCCAGGCGGGGCAGCAGCCGGCGGACCCGGCGGGCGGTGAACGCCGGCTGGACGGCCCGGCGACGGCGGGTGTGGTGGGGTGCGTCGGCGGTGACCAGCGGGAGCGAGTCGGCGTCCCGGGCGAGCAGCGGCCGGGCGAGGGCCGCGTACCCGGCCCGGCTGAAGCGGTCGTCGCCGAGCACGGCGGTGACGTCCTCGTGCCGGGTGATCAGCAGGGCCGGGCGGCCGCTCGTCAGCTGGACCGGGTACGGCGCGCCCGTGGCCAGCAGGTCCCGGTAGCGGGACGGGGGGCGGACGTCGGCTTCGACGGGGAAGGGGAAACGTGCCGGGGTTGCCGGGTCAGTCATCGGTCTCCACCGCCTCGTCGTTCTCCGGCGCCCCGCCGGGCTGCTCCGCCGTGTCCGCCGGTCCAGGGGGTTCCGGGAGGAGTCGGACCGTGCCCGCCGTGCCGTCGATCTCGATCCAGGCACCGTCGGGGACGGCCTTGGTGGCGTCGGGGACGGCGACGACGGTCGGGACGCCGAGCAGGCGTCCGGTGATCGCGGTGTGCGAGAGCAGGGTGCCGCGTTCGACCACCATCCCCTTCGCGGACATCATCAGGAACAGCCAGCCGGGGTCGGTCTCCCGGGCGATCAGGATGCGGTCCCCGGCGAGGTCCGGGTCGGTGCCGGGGTCGAGGACCACCTTGGCGCGGCCCCGCACCACCCCGCCGCTGGAGCCGATGCCGCGCAGCACCCGGCCGCGGGAGTCGTCGCCGTCGCGTACGGGAACGGCGTACGGCAGTGCCCGTGCGAGCGGGAGTCCGCCGGGCACGCCCAGCAGGGAGGGGCGCTGCTCGGTGCCGGCCCAGCGCAGGCGGTCGGCGCGGCGGAGGGCGGCCAGGGCGCGCAGGTCGGGGACGGTGCCGGTGCCGTCGAAGGCGCCGATGACCTCCTCGACGGTCAGGTCGGTCACGTCCAGTGCGTCGTCGAGCACGCCGGTGCGGGCGAGTTCGGCGCCCAGCCGCCACATCACCTCGCGGGACATCCCGAAGAGCTGGGTGCGGCAGAAGCGGGTGTCCTCGCGGACCCGGGCCAGGTCCCGGGCGAGTGCCGCGTGGGCCAGCAGCACGCCCCGGCGCAGCCGGCCGGGGCAGGCCGTGCGCAGGCGCTCGCGGGCGCGTTCGGCGGCGGCCCGCTCCTCGGCTCGGTTGGCCTCGACGGTGGTGCCCTGGCGGACCAGCGGGCGGATCAGCGGGACGACGGTCCAGGGGCGCTGACGGGGTGTGGGCTCCTCCAGCTTCAGGTCGTGCAGGGCGCGGTCGCCGTAGCGGGCGACGTAGTCCCGGGCGGCGTCGGCGACGGCGGTGCCGTAGCGGCCGGCGGTCAGGTCGGCCCACACCTGCTGCGGGTCCTCGTGGTCGAGGACGGCGCGGCGCAGTTCGGGGACGGTGCCTGCGAGTTCGGCCAGCTCCATGGCGGCGCGTACGGCCTGCAGGGACCGGTTCTCCCTGCCGCCGACCAGGAGCGACACGAAGACCTGCGGGCCGAGGCCGGTCCAGCGGCGCAGCAGCGCGGTCCCGGAGCGGAGCACGAGCAGCGCGATCAGCCCGTTGACCAGGGTGATGCCCCACTGCCGGCCGGCGCGTTCCCAGACGCGCCGGTAGAGCGCGATCAGTTCCTCGGGGGTGCCGGCGGCGGTCACGGCGTCGATCCCCTCGGTCTCCCGGTCCCACCAGCGGAGGAAGCCCCTGACCTGCCACGGGTGGGCGGCGGTGCGCCAGATCAGCCGGGGCACCGAGGCGGCGACCCGGAGCGGCGAGTGGCGGCGGGTGCCGCGGGCCGGGCCGGTGATGCCCATGGAGGCTTCCCACTGCCGGCGGACGAGTTCGAACATCGGCATCCGGCCGTGGAGTTCGTGCCAGTCGTCGAGCCGGTAGTAGACCTGGCCCTCCAGGTAGCCGACCATCCGGTCGAGGCGGTGCGCGTTCTCCCGGAGCCGCCGTGCGGACACGCCCATGCGGCGGTAGAGGTCGCCGAAGGAGCGGCGGTAGAACTCGCGGGACTGGGAGTAGGTGAGGGCCCCCGAGGTTCCGGGGAAGCTCTCGGTGATGTTGTGGTTGCCCCAGTACACGGTGGATGTGTCCGGGTGCGCGTCCGCGCTCGCTTCTGCGCCGGCTTCTGCGTGCGCGTCCGCGTCCGTCTCCGTGTCCCGGCCGGGGCCGGGGGCCGGGGCGGTCACCAGCGGCCTGGCCTGGACCAGGTGGACGGTGCCGTCGGGGGTGATGGTGCCCTCGATGTCCTGGGGGACGCCGAAGAGTTCCTCGACCCGGGCGGCCAGGCCGGCGACCGCTCGGGCCTCGTCGTCGTCCAGCACCGGTGGGGCGGCGAGTTCCGCGGGCACGGGCAGCAGCACCGGCGCGCCCGAGGCGACGCCTTCCGGCAGGCCCATCGAGCGGCGCTTGTGGACGGTCTGCGCGGTGACGCGGCCGGTGGCGGGGTCGTGGAAGAAGTGGTCGATGTCGGCCTTCTCCTGGACGACGCCCTCGCCGATGCCGTGCGCGGCGGCGATCAGGTGCCGGTGCGAACCGTCGCGGGGGTCCCGGGTGAAGGCGACGAAGGAGCGGGTGCCGGGCACCATGCGCTGGATGCCGACGGCGACGCGCGCGGCCGTCGGGTCGAGGCCGCGGAAGCGGCGGTAGTGCACGGCCTGCGGGTTGAAGGCGGAGGCCCAGCAGCGGACGACGGCGTCGGTGAGACCGTCCCGGTCGACGTAGAGGAAGCTGTCGCTCATCCCGGCGAAGGGGTCGACGGCGCTGTCCTCCCCGATGGCGGTGGCGGTCGCGGTCGCGGTGGCGGTGTCGGCCTCGGGTCCGGTGGCGCCGTCCGGGGCGTTCGCGGTGTCCGGGTCGTTCGCGGCCGCGGGGACCACGCAGGCCCGTACGGCGACCAGGCCGTCCGCGCCCACCAGGGCGGTGAACTCCTGCCGGAGCCGTGCCGCGAGGGACTCGGGGACTCCGGACCCGGTGAGGGCACTGTGGGCGGCCGCGCACCAGTCCTCGGCCCCGGTCCCGTCCGCGGCGCCCTGCGGCAGTGGCGGCAGCAGCGGCCGTACGGCGTCCAGGGCCCGGTCGAAGGCGGTGGCGGGCAGGCAGAAGAACTCGGGGACGGGGAAGCCGGCCCGGCGCAGCACTTCCTGGCGGGCGAACTTGTTGCCCACCTGCGCGGGGTCGGTGAGGGCGTCCGCGTCCCCGGCCCGGGACTTGGCCGGTGCCCCGGTCGTGCCGGTGGCGGTCGCCGTGCCGGTGGCGGTCAGGAGGTCAGTCATCGAGCCCACCGCCCCAGGCGCCGTCCCAGCCGTCCAGGTGCAGCACGCTCTCCACGGGGCGGCGCGGAGCCGGCCGGAAGCCGTCCCCCAGGACGTGCGCGGTCGGGATCAGGGCACCCTGGCGCACGTCCTCCGGCAGACCGAGGAGGGCGGCGACCTCCTGCTCGGCGTCCAGGTGCGCGGTGGTCCAGGCGGTGCCCAGGCCGCGGGCGCGGGCGGCGAGCATGTAGCTCCAGGCGGCCGGGAGCAGGGATCCCCACAGTCCGGCCTGGCTGCCCTCGGGCAGCCCCTTGCCGGACAGCCGCAGGCACGGGATCACCAGCACCGGGATCTCGTGCAGCCGGTCGGCGAGGTGCCGGCCGCTGGCCATCATGCGGGCGTGGGCGCCCTGTTCGGGGGTGGCGGGAGGGGGACCGGCGGGGAGGTCGGCCGGCGGGTTGCGGGCTTCGAAGGCGCGGCGGTAGACGGCCGCGATCCGGCACCGCAGCTCCGGGTCGGCGACGACCAGCCAGTGCCAGCGCTGGGTGTTGCCGCCATTGGGCGCCTGCTGGGCGATCTCCACGCACTCCTTGACGAGGGCGAGGTCGAGCGGGCGGGACGGGTCCAGCCGCCGGCGCACCGAGCGGGTGGTGGTGAGCAGCTCGTCGGGCGAGAGGACCTCGGGGGAAGGCACCCCGGCCGGGGAAGGCGCTTCGGGGAGGAGCGGTTCGGGGGCAAGCGCGTCGGGGGAAAGCGCGTCGGGGAAGAGCACCTGCTGTGGCTCCGTCGGATCGGCGTTCACTGTCACGTTCGCTGTCGCTGTCACGTTCGCTGTCGCGCTGGCGCCGGCGGTCACGTTCGCGGTCACCAGACCCCCGGGACGAGGCGGGCGTGGTCGGCCGCGTAGGAGGGGTAGCCGGGGATGTCCATCAGCATCTGCTCCTCGGTGCGGATCCTGAACGTGATGGCGGCGGCGAGCAGCACCAGCAGCAGCACGCTCAGCGGGTTGAGGAAGTAGGCGACGAACCCGACGTGTGCCAGGAGCATGCCGGCGTAGGCCGGGTGCCGGATGAAGCGGTAGAGGCCGTAGGTGACGATCCGGTGGTCCTGCTGACGCATCACGTGGTGCGAGTAGAACCGGCCGAGCGTGTGGATGGCGACCTGGCGCAGCACGACTCCGCCGACGAAGACCAGGGCGGGCACGAGCAGTGCCCAGGACCAGTCGTGCCAGGGCAGCGGGCCCAGTACGGCGGCAGAGGCGGTCGCGATCCGGGCGGTCGCGTAGAGCAGCAGCGTCGCCGACTCGCTGGGCGGGGCCGTCGACGAACGGAAGGTGACGGGGATCTCGACCGCCAGCCAGCCCAGGTAGCAGGCGGCGAGCAGGGCGGCGACCAGGTGGACGGGATCGCCGGCGTCCCGCAGGTGGACGGCCGTGCCGGTGCCGACGGCGGCGACCGCGCACAGGAAGAGCAGGCGGGGTGCCCGGACGGTCCAGGAGGACCGGCCGCGTACGGTGGAGTGCTTCGCGGCGCTCACTGGGCGGCCCTCCGCTGCAGGTAGCGGGTGCGGCTGAGGGTGTGGACGGCGATCTCGATCCGGCCGAGCCGCTCACCGGTCACGGCGTGCAGCAGGGCCAGCGGGTAGGGGGCGCGGGCGCCGCGCGCGGGGGCGAACTCCCAGCGCAGTGCCAGCGGGACGGATGTGGGCAGGTCCGTCGGTACGTCGGCCTCCAGGGTGAGCCACAGCATCTGGGCGTCCGGATCGCGGCCGTGCGCGGCGTGCCCGAGCAGGGTGGCCATCTGGCGGGCCGACTCGATCAGTGCGGCGGGGGTGTGCAGGCCCTCCGGACCTCCGTGCAGCCGGTGGCCCGGGGGCGGGACCAGTACGGCGGCCTGCTCGCTGCGCAGCGACGGGCCGAGCAGGACGTTCTCGGGGTGGTGACGGTGCACCAGGGCGGCGTCGGCGGGGCGGGCGTGGTCGGCCGGGGGCTGCCCGGTGGGATGCGGGGTGGGGTACAGGACGGGGGCGGCACCGTGCTCGGGGGCGAACGCGGTGGCGGGGGCGGGGCCGGTGCCGGTGCCGCCGGGGGTGGCGGCGGTGGCGGTGGCGGGGCCGACGGTGGGGGTGGTGGCTGCCGTGGGGGTGCTGGCAGCGGTGGCGGTCCGGGCGAGGCTCACGGCTGCCCGGCAGACGGTGTGGTCCTCCTGTTCGGCACTCATCAGCCAGGCCGGTCCCTGCTCGTCGGGGGCCGGCTCGCTGTGCAGCAGCACCGGCTCGCCCAGCTCGCAGATCCGGTCGAAGGCCAGCGAGATGCGGAGCCGGTTCAGGCCCGCGTCCGCGTGGCGCCGTACGTCCACGCGGAGCACGTCGAGCAGTGCGGTGACGAGCAGCATGCCGGGTATGTGGTCGAGCGGGTGGTCGAAGAAGCAGGGGTCGGTCCGGTCCACGTGCAGCGGGACGATCGTCCCCGCCGCCCCGGACGCCGACGGGGCACGGACATCCGACGTGGCGTCGGCCGCACACCAGCCACTGCGCGCCCGAGATGTCTCACTTTGCGCTAAAGACGTCATGAGGGTCGACGGTAGCTACCGGCGGGTTGCGCCTTCAAGGGAGGCCGGGGAATTCGTGCATCCCACACATATGGCAGGGAGAAATGCACCCGCGGCGCGGGGCCCGTCCGGTGCCGGGGTGCAATCGGCGTCAGGGCACGTCCGGGGACGGATCGGGGTGCGGCCGGGGTCAGGTTGCGGCCGGGGTCAGGTTGCGGCCGGGCTGCCGCCCGGGGTGAAGGTCACCGGGAGGTTCAGGGGGCCACGCAGCCCGCCCGGGCGCCAGTGGATCTCCTCGGGCCGTACGGCCAGGGCGAGCCCGGGGAGGCGGCGCAGGGCCGTGCCGATGGCGATCCGGCCCTCCAGCCGGGCCAGCGGGGCGCCCAGGCAGTAGTGGATGCCGTGCCCGAACGCCAGGTGGGCGTTGTCCTGCCGGGTGATGTCCAGGCGGTCGGGGTCGGGGAACCGTGCCGGGTCGCGGTCGGCGATGGCCGAGGCGATAAGCACGGTCGCGCCGCGCGGGACGGTCACTCCCGCGATCTCGACGTCCTCGCGTGCGAACCGGGCGATGCCGGGGCTGACCGGGCCGTCGTGGCGGAGGAGCTCCTCGATGGCACCGGGCAGCAGCTCCGGGTCCTCGCGCAGCCGGTCGAGCTGGTCGGGGTGGGCGAGCAGGGTGGCGATGCCGCCGCCGATCAGGTTGACGGTGGTGATGTAGCCGGCGGCCAGCAGCAGGAACACCATGGCGATCAGCTCGTCCTCGGTGAGCTGCTGCTCCTCGTCCCGGGCGGTGATCAGAGCGCTGAGCAGGTCGTCGCCGGGGGCGGACCGCTTGTCCCGGATGAGCCCGGTGATGTACGCGCGCATGTGCTGCCACGCCTCGTCGACCACCTCGGGGTCCACCGGCGCCTCGCCGCGGGTGATCATGCGGTCGGTCCAGCGCTGGAAGTCGAGCCGGTCGTCCACCGGAACGCCGAGCAGTTCGCTGATCACCGTGACCGGGAGCGGCAGGGCGAAGTCCGCGACGAGGTCGGCGCGGCCGTCCCGGACGATCCCGTCCAGCAGCCGGTCGGTCAGGGCCTGGATCCGGGGCCGCATCGCGGCCACCCGGCGGGCGGTGAACGCCTTGGAGACCAGGCGGCGCAGTCGGGTGTGGTCGGGCGGGTCGCTGCGGAGCATGTTGCTCAGGATCGACTCCCGCTCCGTTTCGGGCAGTTGGCGCAGGAGCCGGGTGTCGGTGGCATCGCGTACGTCGCTGCTGAGGCGGGTGTCGGACAGCGCCTCCAGGGCGTCGTCGTAGCGGGTGACGAGCCACGCCTCCAGGCCGCCCGCGATCACGGCGCGGCGCACGGGGCCGTCCTCGCGCAGTTGCCGGTAGAGCGGGAACGGGTCGGCCACGAAGGCCGGGTCGGCGTAGGGAAGAAGGACGGGCCGCTCGCTCACGATGCCTCCCGGATCAGGTCGTCCGCGCCGTGCAGAGCGAGGGTATAGGGACGGGGGCCCATTGATCCGCTTTTCGGGCGCGAACGGCCGGTTCGTGCGGGTGGTGGAAGCCGCCGGGCCGGCGTGCGGGCCGGGCCGCCCGTTCATGACCGGTGCAAGGAACGGTCAGTGCCGAGCACGACAACTGCTTACCGATCCGTGCACGCCAACTGCACGACCCCTGCACAACTCGAACATACGGTTGTGGGCGCTGGGCGACAGGCGGGGGAAAGCCTGTGGCCCGCGAGCACCGCGCGTACCGTTCCATCGATGCCCCGGGGGCCGGGGGTATCGGCCCGTGACCGGCCCGTGGGCAGCCACGCGGGCGATCCCGCACCCCCGCAGCCGCACCGCACCCGCGCATCCCTCATCCCTCATTCGCGCTTCCCGCGTCCCGCGTCCCGCATCCGCACCCGCTCCTCGCCGTCGCCGTCGCCGTCGCCGTCGCCGTCGCCGTCGGAGGTTGCCGGGCGGAGGCGCGGACAGGCGGACGGGAAGCCTCCCGACATTCATCACCTTCCACGGCGTCGTCCTCACCGACCCGCCGGTTCGACGCGTGCCGAGACCCAGCCGAGAGCGAGCCGTCTCGAACGCCACCACAGAGAAGGACGGCCATCAGTCATGAAGTCATATCCACCGTTCATAGCGGGGCAGGCGGAGCCGTGCACCAAGTGGATCCACGTGCTCCGGGCCAGTGCCCTCCTCGACGACGCGTTCGGCGCGCTCACCCTGAAGCGGCAGCTCGACCGGGGCGCCGAGGCGGAGCCCGGTGACGACCGTCTCGCCGGCCGGGTCGGCCTCGCTTCACCGGAGCAGTCGGCCGCCGCGCTGGCCGCGGCCCGGAAGGCACAGCCGGAGTGGGCTCGGGTGCCGCTCAAGGAGCGTCTCGCCTTCGGTGCCGCCGTCAACGCCAGGTTCCGCGAGTACGCCGACGCGTTCGTGGAGATGCTGATCGCCGAGGGGCACCCGCGCCGGCTGGCCCAGTGGGAGGTGGCCGGCGTGATCCAGGGCTCCAGCCCGGAGAGCCTGGCGGCCACCGCCGAGATGATGCTGCGCGTCGAGCAGCTCGACCAGCGGGAGACCCGGCTGGTGCGCAAGCCCGACGGCGTGGTGTGCGTGAGCCCTCCGCAGAACGCCGCCGCATCGAACTCCCTGCTGGGGCTGCCCGCCCTGATCGCCGGCAACGCCCTGGTGGTCAAGGCTCCGCGGAGCGGGCCGCTGGGCACGGCCTGGGCCTGGCAGGAGCTCGTGGCCCCGGTGCTGGAGGAGTTCGGCGCGCCCAGCGGGGTGCTCAGCGTGGTGTGCGGGGCGCCCCGCGCGCTGCTGGACCAGTGGCTGGCCAGCCCGGACGTGGACGACATCATGTTCTTCGGCTCGTCCGAGCGCGGCCTGGAGCTGGAGCGCGAATGCGTGGCCCGCGGCAAGAAGCCGGTGCTGGAGCTGGCGGGCAACGACGGGGTGCTCGTCTGGCGCGACGCCGAGATCGAGCTCGCCGCACAGGCGGTCGCCGAGTGCTTCTACGGCTCCGCGCAGATCTGCATGGTGCCCAAGTACGCGATCGTCCACCCCGCGGTGGCGGACGAGTTCCTGGCGGCCCTGGGCGAGGTGGTCGCGCAGATCCGTCCGGGCCGGCCGGAGGAGGAGCACGCGCTGCTGGCCCCGGTCGTCAAGACCGAGGGGTTCTTCACCGTGCTGGAGGCGGCCCTGCAGGGCGGTGCCGAACTGGTGCGCGGCGGGCAGCGGCTGGACTTCGACGGGACCCCCTCGTCCTCGGGGGTCTTCCTGGAACCCACCCTGCTGCGGGTGGACGGTCTGGAGAAGGCGGCCGGGCTGGACGCCGTCCGGGAGGAGTCCTTCTTCCCCATGCTCCCGGTCGTCGTCCCCGAGCAGGCCGGTGACGCGGAGCTGCTGGAGCAGGCGCTGCGCTTCATGGACTCCAACGCCTACGGACTGCGCAACTCCCTGTGGGCGCGCGACCCGGAGGTCGTCGACGCCTTCTGCGACGGCATGCGCAACGGCGGACTGCTCAAGGTCAACGACAGCCACCTGGGCTTCGTCGGCGGTCTGCCGACCCACGGCGGCACCGGCCGCACGGGCGGCGCGTTCGGCGAGTGCAACTTCCCGATGCTGCGCACCAGCCACCTGCAGGGCATCAGCATCGCCGGAGGCGTGACCCCGCGCAGCCGGGTGTTCGACAGCGCCCTGCCGCCCGCCGCCCGCCGGAGCACCGAGGAGAGCCATGTTCCTGCAGAGTGACCGCGCGGTGCTCGACGAGCTGCTGCCCGGACTGGACCAGGAGCTCGCCAAGCGTTCGCTGGACGAGCTGGAGGCGCCCGGCAACGAGGGACTGCAGCTCTTCAAGGAGGCCGGCGGGACGGGACTGCTGATCCCGACCGAGCACGGCGGACTGGGGGCCAGCGCCCGCGCCTCGGTGCAGTGCACCCGCGCGCTGGGCACCCGCTCGCCCTCGCTGGCCGTGGCCGCCACGATGCACAACTTCTCGGTGGCCAGCCTCGTGGAGGTGGCCCATCACAGCGACGGCTTCGAGTGGATGCTGCTGGACGCCATCGCCAACGACCGGCTGCTGCTGTCCAGCGCGTTCGCCGAGGGCCGGAGCGGCCAGGGCGTGCTCTCGCCCAAGATGACGGCGCGGCGCCAGGGCGCGGAGTGGGTCGTCAACGGGCGCAAGAAGCCGTGCAGTCTGTCCCGGTCGATGGACCTGATCACCGCCAGCGTGGCGCTCCACGACGGGGACGCCGAACCGCAGCTCGGTTTCGTGCTCGTCCCGGCGAAGACCGCGGGGATCCGCGTGGTGCCGTTCTGGAACAGTGCCGTGCTGACCGGTGCCGAGAGCGACGAGGTCATCCTGGAGGACGTCGTCATCAGCGACGAGCTCGTCGTACGGCCCGACCTGGATCCGGACTCCCACCTCGACAACGTGCAGACGGTCGGGCTGATCTGGTTCTCGCTGCTGGTCGGCGCGAGCTACCTGGGGGTCGCGGGTGCGCTGGCGGAACGGCTGCGGGAGAGCGGCCGTGACGACCGTACGTGCACCACGGCGCTGCTGGACCTGGAGGGCGCGGGACTGGCGCTGGACCGGGTGGCGTGGGGGCTCGACACGGGCGAGGACGACAATCACGCCGTGGCCCGGGCGCTGACGGCCCGCTACACCGCGCAGGACGCCGCCCGGCGGGTGGCCGACGCGTGCGTGGAGGCGCTCGGCGGCATCGGTTTCGTGTCGTCGCCCGATGTCGCGTACCTCGTCGGCGCCACCCATGCGGCGCAGTTCCACCCCCCGTCCCGGCGTTCGGCCCTGTCGGCCTTCAGCGCCTACTTCGACGGCGAGCCGCTGCGCGTCGACTAGGCCGCGCCCGGCAGCACCGACCCCCTCGCTCCGCACCGTTCGACAGGGAAGGCAGTATGACCATCACCGAGGAGCTCACCGGGCCCGGCCCGCTGACGCTGGCCCGCCGTCACCTGAGCAGCTCCCGCGCCGCGCTGGGAGAGATGTTCGGCGGGCATCTGGAGGAGAGTTCGCACGGCGCGATCGTGACCACCCACGACGGGCAGCGGTTCCTGAACTGCGCCGGGTACGGGGTGTTCATCCTGGGCGCCACCCACCCGCACGTGGTGGAGTCCGTGGTCGACCAGATCAGGAGGCACCCCGTCTCCACCCGGATCCTGGTGGACACCGCCGCGCCGGCGGCGGCGGAGGCACTGGTCCGGGTGGCCCCGGAGGGCCTGACGAAGGTCCACTTCGTCGGGTCGGGCGCCGAGGCGACCGAGTGCGCGATCAAGCTGGCCCGCGCCCACGGCAAGCGGCGGCTGGTGACCACCGTCAACGGCTACCACGGCAAGACGCTCGGGGCGCTCAGCGTCACCGCGCGCCGGCTGTACCAGGAGCCGTTCGAGCCGCTGCTCCCGGACGTGGTCGAGGTTCCGTACGGTGACGCCGAGGCCCTCGAGCGGGCTCTGGCCGGGCAGCCCCCGTCCTGCTTCATCGTCGAGCCGGTCCAGGGCGAGGGGGGCGTCGTCATCCCTCCGCCGGACTACCTCGCGGAGGTGTCCAGGATCTGCGCCGAGCACGACTGCTTCCTGGTCTTCGACGAGATCCTCACCGGCATGGCACGGCTGGGGCGCTGGTGGGGCTCGCAGGCCACCCCGGTGCGCTGCGACGCGATGCTCGTGGGGAAGGGCCTGTCCGGCGGTGTCGCGCCGGTTGCTGCGGTGCTGGCGACCGAGAAGGCGTACAAGCCGTTCGACAAGGACCCCTTCATCCACACCTCCACCTTCGCCGGTGCGCCGATCGCGATGGCCGCGGCCCGGGCCGCCGTGGAGGCCATCGAGGCCGAGGACGTCGTGGCCCGTTCGGCCTCGCTCGGGGCGCACCTGCTGGCGGAACTGACCGACAGTGTCGGCCGCCACTGTCCGCACCTGGTCACGGAGGTGCGGGGGCAGGGCATGCTGATCGGCCTGGAGATGAACGACCCCGGTCTGGCCGGTGAGGTGATGCTGGAGCTGATCAGCGCCAACGTCGTGGTCAACCACTCGCTGAACAACTCCAGGGTGCTGCGTCTGACACCGCCCGCCGTGATGGACGAGGACGAGGTCCGCTGGCTGCTGAAGGCGTTCGACGACGCGCTGGCCATCGTCGGGCAGCGGTTCCCGCTCGCGGGCTGAGCCATCGCCCAGCCGATACCCGGGCCGGCGCGCGCCGGCCGAAGCCCTTCGAAGCCCTTCGGACCCCCTTCGAAATCCTTCGAAGCGGACTGAACAGGAGAGGCCCTTCATGCAGAAGGTCATCATCAAGGCAGTGATACAGGACCGGCTCCCGCAGGACGTGTTCAAGACCGTCAGCGCCTTCGAGCGGTACCCGGAACTGGTGGACACCGTCAAGGACGTCCGGGTGCACGACGGAGCCACCGGTACCGAGACCGTCAGCGACTGGCAGGTCTACTTCCGCAACGGGATCCTGAGCTGGACCGAGCGGGACGTCTTCGACCACGAGGCGCTGACGATCGTCTTCGATCAGGAGGAGGGCGACTTCGACGTGTTCCGCGGCACGTGGGCGATGTCCGCGTGCGACGAGGGCACGTCACTGTCCTTCGACGCCGAGTTCGACTTCGGTGTGCCCAGCCTGGCCAGCATCATCGACCCGGTGGCCGTGCGGGTGCTGACGGAGGCGATGGAGACGATCCTGCTCGGTCTCTTCGACGGGCGGGCGTCCTTCCGGCACGCCTCGTCGCTCGACCGGTCCGGAACGCTCGCGGTCTCGGGCAGCTGAGGCGGGCGGCCGCCGCCGGTCCGGGTCCGGGCTGAGGTCCGGACCCCCTCGACGGGCGCGGGCACCGCGCGGCGTTCGACTCATCCCCTTCCCTGAGTCGTCGATGCCCCCGCGCGGCTGCCCGCGTCCCCTTCCCGTTCCGGTTCGTGTTCCTGCCGTCCCGGCGCCGCTGTGTCCTTCGCCGACAGGGTGCCGGGGGTGCAGGCGCCGCTCGGGCGGAACGGTTCGGTGAGCTGGGCGAGATAGGCGGTGGGGTAGGAGGGTTTGGCGGCCATGCCGAGGTCGTCGCTGGAGAACCGGCGGGCGGGTTCGAAGGAGTAGGTGCCCAGCATCCGGTCCCACACCAGGGTGAACAGCCCGAAGTTGACGTCCCCCACACCGGCCCACTTCAGGTGGTGGAACCGGTGACCCTCGTTCAGGGCGAGCACGTGCTTGAGGGGGCCGACCCGGTAGTCGACGTTGGAGTGCTGCAGGAGCAGCTGGACCGCGGCGGCGAGGGCGAGGGCTGCCGCCACGCCCACCGGCATGCCGAGCAGCAGCAGCGGGCCCACGCCGGCGCTGAGTTCCACGGTCTGGTGCACGGGGTGCTTCATCAGTCCGTTGAAGCCGTACATGCGCCGCACGGAATGGTGCACCGCGTGGAACCGCCACAGCAGGCCGACCCGGTGGCTCGCCAGGTGGACGAGCGTCATGCCGAGGTCGGCGACCAGGATCGCGGCGAGCACCTGGAGGAGGAAGGGCCAGTGGTGCGGCCACACCCCGGCGAACGGCACCACGGCGGCCAGCAGCGGGATCGCCGTGACGCTGACCAGGATCAGCACCTCGTTGACCATCGCGTGGGCGGAGTCGCGGCTGCGGTCGTCGATGGGCTCGTTCCACCGGGGCTCGTAGGGCACCAGGCGTTCCGCGGCGAACGACGCCGTGATGGCGAGCAGCAGCAGTGCGAGCAGCCATGCTCTGGGGGCGCCCGCCGCGGCGAGGGCGATGCCCGTTCCGTTGATGCCGATCAGCAGGAACGGGGCGTAGACGTAGCGTACGAGTTCCTTGACCATACGGCCGAGCATGCACCCGGGCGCGCGCCCCGCACTTGAACGGATCCGCTGCCGGTGCGTCGCCGTTCGGGTCTTCGCGCCGGCGTTCGGATCATTGCTCCGGCGTTCGGGTCATCGCTCCGGCGTTCAGCCCTTGCGGGTCAGCGGCTGCGCGGCGAAGCTCACCCCGGCGAGGCCGTGGGCGATGAGGTTGCGGATGTTGCCGTGATCGGTACCGTCCGGCGTCGCCAGCACGCTGCGGTAGTGCTCGCCGAAGGCCAGCAGCGCCTCCTGGTCGGTCAGCCCTTCCAGCACGGCCAGTCCCAGCGTCTTGCAGGAGCCTTCGTTCTCACCCGCGGCGTTCTCCGCGTCCCCGTTGCGGAACGCCTGCGGCTGGTACGCGTAGTGCTCGGCGACGAAGGCCAGGGTGGCGGCGAACTCGTGCTCACCGGACGCGAGGCTCGCCCGCAGCGTGTTCAGATCGGTCATGTCGGCTCCCCTGGTTCGGACGGATGGGTCGGGCACGTGGGTCGGACAGACGATCCGGTTGCCGTCCGTGACCGGATGACCATACCCCGCTCCGGACCGGCCGGAAGGAATCGTCCACACGTCGGAACGGGCGGCATCTCCGCAGGTCGTGCAGGGGCGGCCGACGGTCGGCGGCGTTGTCAGTGGGGGGCGGGATGATGACTGCATGACCGAAAACAGTGCCCTGCTCTCCCCCGCCGCCTACGTGGAGGCCGTGACCACGGCCGTGGCGGCGTCGGCCGCGTACTACGGCGACGGGACCACCCCGCTCGGCGACGACGAGTACGACGGGCTGCTGCGCGCCATCGCGGCCTACGAGGAGGCCCACCCGGACGAGGTGCTCGCCGAGTCGCCGACCGGGAAGGTGGCGGGCGGTGCCGTGCAGGGGGATGTGCCGCACTCGGTGCCGATGCTCTCCCTGGACAACGTCTTCGACGCGGACGGGCTCGCCGAGTGGGCGGCCGGGCTGGAACGGCGTCTGGGGCACCCGGTGGCCGGGTGGTGCGTGGAGCCGAAGCTCGACGGCCTCGCGGTGGCCGCCCGGTACCGGGGCGGCCGGCTCGCTGCGCTCCTCACCCGCGGCGACGGCCTGGCCGGCGAGGACATCACGCACGCCGCCGACGCCGTCCTCGGCCTGCCCCCGGTGCTCACCGAGCCGATCGACGTGGAGCTGCGCGGCGAGGTGCTGCTGACGACCGCGCAGTTCGAGGAGGCCAACCGGATCCGGCTCGTGCACGAGGCCACGCCCTTCGCGCACCCGCGCAGCGGGGCGGCCGGCACCCTGCGGGCCAAGGACCGCCCGTACCGGATCGAGTTGACCTTCTTCGCCTACGGCGCGATCGGCCTGGACGACCTCGGCCACGTCGCCCTGCTGGAGAGGCTGGCCGCCCTGGGCGCGCACACGGCCGCCGGCACGGCCGCCGCCCCGGTGCGGTGCGAGACCATGGAGCAGGTGCAGGAACGCATCGACGTGATCGCCGGCCTGCGCGGAGACCTGCCGTTCGGGATCGACGGTGTCGTCGTCAAGGCCGACACCGCCGAGGACCAGCGGCAGGCGGGAAACGGCTCGCGCGCCCCGAGATGGGCGGTGGCCCGGAAACTGGCGGCCGAACACAAGGTGACCCGCCTGCTGGCGGTGGAGTGGAACGTCGGCCGGACCGGGATCATCGCCCCGCGCGCCGTCCTGGAGCCCGTGGTCATCGACGGGGTGACGGTCACCTACGCCACGCTGCACAATCCGTCCGACATCACCCGGCGCGGGCTCATGATCGGCGACCGGGTGTTCGTGTACCGGGCCGGCGACGTGATCCCCCGGGTCGAGGCACCGCTGGCCGACCAGCGCACCGGCGCCGAGAGCCCGGTCGTCTTCCCCGGGGCGTGCCCCCGCTGCGGAGACGCGATCGACACCTCCGAGCAGCGGTGGCGGTGCGTGCGCGGCCGGAGCTGTCAGGCCGTGGCCTCGGTGATCTACGCGGCCGGCCGGGACCAGCTCGACATCGAGGGTCTCGGCGGCACGCGTGCGGTCCAGCTGGTGGAGGCCGGTCTGGTCAAGGACATCGCCGACCTGTTCACCCTCACCCGCGAGCAGCTCCTCGGCCTGGAGCGGATGGGTGAGACCAGCGCCGGGAACCTCCTGGCCGCGATCGAGACGGCCCGCGGGGCCGCGCTGAACCGTGTGTTCTGCGCGCTCGGTGTGCGCGGCACCGGACGTACGATGTCCCGCCGGATCGCCGCGCACTTCGGCTCGATGGACGCGATCCGGGCCGCCGACGCGGACACGCTGGCCGGGGTCGACGGCATCGGCACCGAGAAGGCCCGTGTCATCGCGGCCGAACTCGTCGAACTCGCCCCGCTGCTCGACAGGCTCCGGGACCAGCAGGTCGGCACACAGGTCACCGAGCCGCAGAGGCCCGCGACGACCGCTGCGGCCGACCCGGCCGACGCGACCGAGGGCGGGGACTCGGCGGCGGGCGGCCCGCTGGCCGGACAGGCCGTCGTGGTGACCGGCTCCATGACCGGCCCCCTCGCGGCGTTGTCCCGGAACGAGATGAACGAGCTGATCGAGCGGGCCGGCGGAAAGGCATCGTCGTCGGTGTCCAAGCGCACCACCCTCCTGGTGGCGGGCGAGAAGGCCGGCTCCAAGCGCGCCAAGGCGGAGGAACTGGGCATCCGCATCCTCGGCCCCGAGGAGTTCGCCGACCTCGTCGCCGCCCTCCTCCCCACCGCCGCCCTTCAGTAGCGGCTCCGGTAGGCCCGTCCCCCGCCGGTCGCGGTTCCCGCAGCCAGGTGCGGGTTCCGAAGAAGCCGTCCGGGCTCGCGTCGCACCCGAACACCGGGCCGGGATGGCGGCTGCCGGCACCACGGCGGGGGCGGAGGAGGCGGGGTCAGCAGGTCATGGACCAGGTGTGGGAGTCTCCGTTGTCGTTGGCGGCGGCGTTGTGGTTGACCTCCTGGCCGGGGGTGAGGCAGATGGTCATGTGGCCTCCCTGGTTCGCGCTGGAGTAGACCTGCACGTGGTCCTTGATGCCCGGGCCGGAGATGCCGTGGTTGGCCCAGGAGGAGTCCTCGTCGGCGATCCAGCTCTCCCACCAGCCGTCGTCGCCGGACCAGTTGGCGCGCTGGCCCTGGTAGTCGGTGTGCTCCCAGGCGCAGAACTCGCCGCTGGGGCAGTCGGCGGCGCCGGCCGGGGCGGCCGAGGCGAGACCGCCGGTGAGGGCGAGGAATGCCGCGGCGGCGGTGAGGAGCTTGCTCTTCTTGAGCGGGTTCATGACGGGGCGTGGCCTTTCCGGTGGGGGGTGGGGGGTTCGGCCGGCAGGGCGGCGGCGCGGTGCACCGCGCGGTCGCGCAGCCGGTCGTAGGTGGCGATTTCCTCGCGGTGCGCGGCGCGGACCTCGGCGAGCCGGGCGGGCTCCAGCCGGGTGCGGAGTTGCTCCAGGCCGCTCGCGTCGGCGCAGCGGGTGTCCCGGTCGGCACAGGCCGCGCGGCGGGCGAGCGCGGCCCGGTAGGCGGGGTCCTGGCGGAGCCCGGCCTGGGCCTCGGGGCGCAGGTTGTTGACGGTGACCTCGGCGCGGAACCAGCGCTCCTGGTCGCCGTAGAGGTAGCGGTGCGCCTCGGCCAGACAGCCGTCGGTGTGCGTGCGGACGGTGTATCCGGTGGTGAGGGTGACGGAGAGCTCGGCGGGGCCGGTGCCGAAGAGGACGTCCTCGCGCGGCGGCGGCCCGGCGGCGTGCCGGGCGGTCATGCAGCGGTCCACCAGGACTTGCTGGGCGGCCTTGATCATGTCGGAGCGGCCGCGTTCGGAGGTGGGGAGCGACGGGGGCCGCGGAGCGGCCGCGCAGCCGGAGGCGAGGAAGACGGCGAGCAGGGCCGCAGGTGCGGCGGCGGCCGCCGCCCTCGCCCGCGTCGTCCTCCGCTCCGTCGCCCGCCCCGGGGCGGCACTGGTCCCCACGCCGGGTGAAACGATCAAGGGGGGCCGAGGTCACGGGGGTGGGAGCGGTGGTGTACGAAGGCGGGTGTGAGGGATCAGAGCCGTGCAGCCACCGTCCGCGTGTTCATAGCGCTGGCGCCGCCCGACGATGCCAAGGAGGAGCTGGAGCGGGCGCTGGGGTTCGCGTACGAGGCGTACCCGCGCATGCGGTGGAACCGGATCGAGGACTGGCACGTCACGCTGGCGTTCCTCGGCGAGCTGCCGGCCGGGGTCGTGCCGGCGCTGCGGGCACCGCTGGCGGAGCTCGCAGCGGCGCGCGGGCCGCTGGAGCTGGCGCTGTGCGGCGGCGGGCAGTTCGACGAGCGGGTGCTGTGGACCGGGATCGAGGGGGACCTCGACGGTCTGCACCGGCTCGCCACGGACGTGCGGGCACTGGTCCGGGAGTGCGGCGTCGAGTTCGAGGAACGGCCCCTGCGGCCGCATCTGACGCTGGCCCGGGCCCGCCGCGGCGATTCCACCAGTGTGGTGGAGGCCGCGGCGGGGCTCGCCGGGTTCACCGGCCGCCGGTGGCGGGCGGAGCGCCTGCACCTGGTGGGCAGTGATTTCGGGCGCGGACCGGGTCCGATCCGCTACCGCGACATCGTGTCCTGGGGGTTCAGCGGGGCCGCAGGATGACCCGGTCGCCCTCGGGGGCGGCCTCCGTGCCGCCGGCCGGGAGCGCGGTGACGCGGTGGAAGTGGGTGGTGCCGGTCCGGGGCGCGTCCCGCTGTCGACGGGAAGCAGCCCATAGTTTTTAAAACCGTCCCAGCGGTTTTAGATGCTCGATGGTGAGGCTAGAGAGCCACCGACTCCGATTCCGCTTCGGTGTTCGCCGGGGCCGCGGTGTGCGCCGCGTCCGCCATCCCGATCTCGGCGGCGACCCGGGCGCCCCGGTCCGCGGCCATGTCCAGCCGGGCGAGCACCGCGGGCGTGGCGATGCTCGGGTAGATGTGCTGGTAGACGCCCGCGATCCGGTACTCCAGGTCGGCGCGGTCGCTCAGGGTCTGCGAGTACACCTGCGCGCCGGTCCAACAGGCCGACAGCACCCAGGCCGTCTCGGCCGGGTCCACGTGCGGCAGCAGCTCGCCCTGGGCCTTCGCCTCGACCAGCAGCCGGGTGGCGATCTCGATCCAGCCCGGGATGGAGCCGCCGCCGAAGATGTCCCTTATCTCCGGGCCCAGGGAGAGCCGGGCACCGGCGCTGAGGAGCGGCTCCCGCTTCATGCGGTGGGCCAGCAGCAGGCCGGCGTCGACGAGTTCCTGCAGCTTGCTGTCGCGGGGCGGCACGCCACCCTCGGCGAACTGCTCGTCCAGGACACCCTGGGCGAGCATCTGCTTGGAGGAGAAGTGGAAGTAGAGCGCACCCTTGGTGACACCGGCGCGGGCGAGGATCTCGGCGATGGTCGCCGCCTCGTATCCGCGCTCGTCGAAGACCTCCGCGGCCGCTTCCAGGATGGCGCGGCGGGTCCGCTCCGCGCGTTCTTGCTTGGCCACGGTGCCTCCGCTTGGGGGTGGGATCCGGCAGGAAGACCCCTACCGGATCACCGACCGTCTTCAAAAATCAACCAGGAGGTCCGTATTTTATCAGGGCGCTGGCTTGGTTTCAGCCCTGTTTATCCGTTCCCAGGAGCACCGGAAGTTCCTGGTGTCCGTTGGAGATGAAGGACTCGATGCGCCTGAGCCGGTCCGGTGGGCAGGCGAGCGCCAGGTCCGGGAAACGGCCGAAGAGCGCCTCCAGGCCGATCCTGACCTCCAGCCGGGCCAGCGGGGCGCCCAGGCAGTAGTGGGTCCCGAAGCCGAAGGATATGTGGTCGCCCCGGGTCGGGCGGGTGATGTCGAACCGGTCGGCGCCCTCGCCGTGCACCGAGGGGTCACGGCCGGCGCCCGCGTACGAAACCGCGATCGGGGAGCCCTTGGGGATCACCGTGCCGTGGAGGTCGATCTCCTCGACGGCGTAGCGCAGGATGCCGGTGGCCGCGGGCGGTTCGTGGCGCAGGGTCTCCTCGATGACGTCCTCCCAGCCGGCGTCGCCCGCGCGGACCAGGGCGAGCTGCTCGGGGTGGGTCAGCATGGCGTGGATGCAGGAGGAGATGAGGTTCACCGAGGTCTCGTAGCCGGCGGTGAAGAGGAGGATCAGGTTGTCCACCAGTTCCTGCTCGGAGAGACGGGCGCCGTTCTCGTCGTCGCGGGCCGCGATCAGCCCGGAGGTGACGTCGTCGCCCGGCCGCTCCCGCTTGCGGGCCACCAGCTCGGCCATGGTCGAGTGCAGCAGGGCGCCGTTCGCCTGGGCGTCCTCCAGCGAGATCCTGGTGTCGAAGAAGCTCTGGGTGATGCGGTGCAGCGGCTCCCAGAACTCCTCGGGTATGCCGAAGAGTTCGAAGGTGACGTGGGTGGGCAGCTGGTGGGCGAACTCGGCCCGCAGGTCGACGGGGCGGTCCGGCGGGAGGGCCGCGAGGCGGTCCAGCAGGGTTTCGGTGATCCGCTCGATGCGTGGCCGCATGGCGGCCACCCGGCGCGTGGTGAAGGCGGGGGCCACCAGCTTGCGCAGGCGGCTGTGTTCGGAGCCGTAGGCGGTGATCATGTTCCGTACGGAGACCCAGATGGCCAGCGGCCAGGAGCCCTCGATCTCGCCGTTGATCCAGGCGGGCCAGTGCCGGTACGCGTCCTTGGAGACACGGTCGTCGGTCATCAGCCGCTTGAGGTCCGCGAGCCCCGCCACCGCCCGCGCGTCGACGCCGCCGGGCAGGGTCACCGGGGCGGCCGGCCCTAACGCACGGAGCCGAGCGGCCTCGGCATGCACGTCGGCACCCGAGGGGTCGATGGCGTAGGGGCACTGAGGGAGCATCGGGCGTCCTCCACTGAGGGCCGGGTTCCTTGTGCGGAACCACAGCGAACCGGTCGGCCGGATTTTTTTCCGGCGCCGCCGACAATATGTCAGGTCTTCGCACGATCCCAGGGGGATCCCCCTGGGATCGGTGGCGAATTGCCCTGCACGTGGCTGCCGTTGTGGAGCATCTGCAAGTTGTTTGCGAAAAGGGGGCGGAGCTAGTGTCCTGCGTATGACCGACTCCGCAGGACTGCTGACAGGTAAGTCGGCGCTGATCACCGGCGCCAGCACGGGGATCGGCGCGGCCGCGGCACGGGTCTTCTGCCGCGAAGGGGCGTCCGTGACGCTGGTGGCCCGGCGGGAGCGGGAACTGGCTGAGCTGACGGCCGAGTTGTCGGCTGCAGGACACCGCGCACAGTACGTGGTCGCCGATGTGGCGCGGCGCGAGGACGCGGACCGGGCGGTGGCCGCCGCGGTGGCGGAGTTCGGGCGGCTGGACGCCGCGTTCAACAACGCGGGGACGGCGGTGCCCCCGGAGCCCATGCACCTGATGGACGACGCGTCCTTCGACGCGGTCATGGACGTCAACGTGCGCGGCGTGTGGAACTTCATGCGGGCCGAGCTGGCCGCGATGCTGGAGACCGGTGGCGGGGCCATCGTGAACAACAGCAGTACGGCCGGACTGGTGGCCACGGTCGCCAGCTCCCCCTACGTCGCCTCCAAGCACGCGGTGATCGGGCTGACGAAGGCGGCGGCGCACGAGTACGGGGCCCTGGGGATCCGGGTGAACGCGGTCGCGACGGGCGCCACCCGCAGCGAGATGATGACCGGCTGGATGGCCCAGGACCACCCGGCGCGCGAACAGGCCATGGCGCGGCGGACGGTGCTGTCGCGGATGGCCGACACCCCGGAGATCGCGGAGGCCGCGGCCTGGCTGTGCAGCGACCGGGCCTCCTACGTGGCCGGTGCGACGCTGGCGGTGGACGGCGGCTGGCTGGCCCATTGAGCGGGCCGCACGCCCGGCCGGCCGTACGACTGCCGTACGACCGGCCGTCCGCTACGCCGCGCAGGCCGGGAGGCCGCCGTGGAAGGCCACCATCTCGGAGAACAGCTCCCCGATGTCGAGGTGGTGGCCGGGCAGGGCGCCGCGGGCCTCGGCGAACGCCCGGTGCAGGTTGGGCACGATGCGCTCGCTGTCGAGGAGCTCGGCGAAGGGTCCGAGGTCGGCTTCGCGCGCCGTTTCGAGCGGGGTCAGACCGGCTGCGATGCCTTCGGCGGCGAGGTGCTGGACGTGCCGCAGGTACGCCTCGGTGGCGTCGAGCAGTTCGGATCCGCCGACGGGTCCGTGGCCGGAGACGACGGTCAGGGGGCCGAGTGCGCGCAGCCGGGCGATGACGTCCAGCGAACCGGAGACCGAGCCGGTGAGGCAGAAGGGGGTGGCACCCGACATCACGATGTCCCCGGTGAACAGCACCCGGCGCTCGGGGATCCAGACCACCGTGTCGTTCTTGGTGTGTGCGGTGCCCAGGTGCATCAGCTCCGCCCGGACGTCGCCCAGGTGGAGGGTGAGCGGGTCGCGGAAGGTGAGGGCGGGCAGTTCGACGTCGATGTCGCCCCAGCAGACCTCCGGCCACAGCCCGGTGAGGTGGAGTCCGGCGAGGTCCATCTCGGCGCGCGTGGCCTCGTGGGCGATGATCACCGCTTCGTCGGCGAAGAGCCGGTTGCCGAAGGTGTGGTCGCCATGCGGGTGGGTGTTGACCACGTACCGGGGGGCGTACGGGGTGACGGTGGCGACGGCGTCGCGCAGTGCCCCGGCCCGGGCCTCGGTGGCGGCGGTGTCGATGAGGACGGGCCGGGGGCCGGCGGTGATCAGGCCGGCGTTGTTGAGGCACCAGCCGCCGTCCGGCTGGACGTACGCCCAGATGTCCTCGGCGACTTCCTCCAGCCGGGCGCCGGACGGGGAACGGTCGGTCACTTCGGTCTGCTCCTCGGGATGGCGGTCGGCCGGGGTGGCGGGTCGACCGGGCGTGGTTTCGGGGCGGCAGGTCCGGGCGGGGCACGGCTCGGACCGGCGCACGGCCGGCATACGGCTCGGGCCGGTGTACGGCCCTGGCCTGCGTACAGCTCAGGCCGGGGTGAGGGCGGGGTGGTTGCCGGGCCGGGTGAAGTGGCGGTTGTAGTAGACCATCGGCTCCGCCTCCCCCGCGGTGACGGACTCGACCCGGCCGACGAGGATGCTGTGGTCGCCGCCGTCGAGGACGTCGTACAGGCTGCACAGCAGGCGCGCGGTGGCGCCCGGCAGGCCGGGCAGGCCGGCCTCGCACGGCACCATCGGGGTGCCGGCGAACTTGTCGGTGCCCGAGCGGGCGAAGGACTTGGCAAGCTCCTCCTGGTCCGCGGCCAGGACGTTGACCAGGAAGCGGTCGGTGGAGACGAAGGCGTCGTGGCAGGACGCGGTCCGGGCCGGACAGACCAGGATCAGCGGCGGGTCGAGGGACAGGGAGCTGAAGGAGCTCGCGGTGAAGCCCCACCGCCGGCCCTCGGCGTCCACGGTGGTCACGATGGTGACCGGGGTGGGTACGTGCGCCATGGTGCGGGCGAACTCGGCGGGATCGACGGCGGGGACGACGGCGGGGTCTGGGGCGGTCAACGGTCCTCCTGGTTCGGGGCGTGCGGTGGGGCCGGGGCCGGCCGGGGGTCAGGCGGCGCGGACCACCATGGCGGCGTTGAAGCCGCCCCGTCCGCGGGCCAGGACCAGCGCCGTACGCAGGGGCCGCTCCGGCCGCCGCACCTCGGTGACCAGGTCGATCGGGCAGTCGGCGGCCGGTCCGGTGACGCCGGCCGTCGGCGGGATCACCTGGTCGCGGAGGGAGAGCAGGGCGGCGGCCAGGTCGAGGGAGGCGCCGCCCGCGGCGAGCCGTCCGGTGAGGGTCTTGGGTGCGGTGACGGGTACGCCGGCGGGGCCGAAGAGCGCCGCGATGGCCCGGGCCTCCTCACGGTCGGCGTCGCGCCTGCCCGCCGCGTCGGCGAAGACGACGTCGACGTCGGCGGGGGTCAGGCCGGCGTCGCGGAGGGCGAGTTCGGCGGCGGCCCCGAGCCGGGGGGTGCCGCCGGAGCCGGGGGCGGGGTCGAAGGTGGAGGCGTAGCCGGCCACGGATCCGTAGACGGTGGCGCCGCGCTCCCGGGCGGAGGCGGCGTCCTCCAGGATGACGAGTGCTCCGCCCTCGCCCGCGACGTGCCCGGAGGCGTCGGCCGAGAACGGGAGGAAGGCGCGGGCCGGGTCGGAGGCGGTGGTGAGTTCACCGCCGGCCAGGTGGGCGGCCCAGCCCCACGGGCAGAGTGAGGAATCGATTCCGCCGGTGACGACGAGGCGGACGCCCCTGCGGATCTGCCGCCGGGCCTGGGCGACGGCGTCAAGGCCGCCGGCCTGCTCGGTGACGAGGACGCCGCTGGGGCCGCGCAGCCCGTTCTTGATCGAGATCTGGCCGGTGTTGACGGCGTAGAACCAGGCGAAGGACTGGTACGCGCTGACGTACTGGCCGCCCTTGCTCCAGAGCGCCTGGAGTTCCTTCTGGCCGAACTCGAAGCCGCCCGCGGAGGCGGCGGTGATGACGCCGGCCGCGTAGTCGGGGAGTTCGGAGGTGTCGATACGGGCGTCCGCGAGGGCCTCGTCGGCGGCGGCGAGGGCGAGGCGGGTCATGTGGTCGGTCTGCGGGAGCAGCCGGCCGGGGACGTGCGCGGCCGGGTCGAAGCCCGGTATCTCGCCGGCGAGCCGGGCGGGGTACCGGTCCGCGTCGAATCGGGTGATCGGGCGGATGCCGCTCTCCCCGCGGAGGACCGCGTTCCACCAGGTTTCGGTGCCCAGGCCGTTGGGGGCGGTGACGCCGATGCCGGTGACGACGGGGGCTTCGGTGCGGGCGGTGGCGGCCGTGGTGGTGCGTTCGGCGGTGTCGGTGGTCATGCGGAGTCTCCCAGGCGCGGGCGGGTCAGGATCATGGCGCTCTGGAAGCCGCCGAAGCCGCTGCCGACGCTGAGCACGGTGTCGGTGCGCTGCTCGCGGGCGACGAGCGGGGTGTAGTCCAGATCGCAGGCGGGGTCGGGGGTGTGCAGGTTGGCCGTCGGCGGCACCGTGTTGTGTTCGATGGCCAGGGCGCTGGCGGCGACTTCGAGGGCGCCGATCGCGCCCAGGGAGTGGCCGATCATCGATTTGATGGAGCTGACGGGCACGTCGTAGGCGTGCTGCCCGAGGCTCGCCTTGAAGGCGGCGGTCTCGTGGCGGTCGTTCTGCTTGGTGCCCGATCCGTGGGCGTTGATGTAGTCGACGGCGGTCGGGTCGAGCCGGGCCTCGTCGAGGGCGACGGTGATGGCCTCGGCCATCTCGCGGCCGTCGGGGCGCAGGCCGGTCATGTGGTACGCGTTGCAGCGGCTGGCGAAGCCGGAGATCTCGGCGTAGACGTGGGCGCCGCGGCGGCGGGCGCTCTGCAGTTCCTCCAGGATGAGGACGGCGGAGCCCTCGCCGAGGACGAAGCCGTTGCGGGAGGCGTCGAACGGCCGGGAGGCGGTGGCCGGGTCGTCGTTGCGGGGCGAGGTCGCCTTGATGGCGTCGAAGCAGGCCACGGTGATCGGGGAGATGGGGGCCTCGGTGGCGCCGGCGATCATCACGTCGGCGCTGCCTTCGCGGATGAGTTCGACGGCGTGGCCGATGGAGTCGAGGCCGGAGGTGCAGCCGGTGGACACCATCTGTACGGGGCCCTGGGCGCCGGTGCGCCAGGCCACTTCGGCGGCCATGGAGCTGGGCACGAAGTAGTCGAACAGGTGGGGCACGGCCAGGGTGTGGTCGACCTGCCAGGTGCTGCCGCCACGGCTGACCGCGTTGTACTCGGTGTCGAGGCCCATGGTGCAGCCGACGGCGCTGCCGAGGGTGACGCCGGTCCGCAGCGGGTCCAGGCCTTCGGCGTCCAGCCCGCTGTCGCGGAGGGCTTCGGCGGCGCTGGTGAGGGCGAACTGGGCGGCGCGGTCGAGGCGGCCGGCCTCTTCGGCGGTGAAGCCGTGCTCGCGGGGGTCGAAGTCGGCCTCGGCGGCGATCCGGGACCGGAACGGGGTGGCGTCGAAGAGGCTGATGTCTCGGGTGGCGGTCCGGCCGGAGGTGAGGAGGGACCAGAACTCCTTGGTGCCCACGCCTCCGGGTGCGACCACGCCGATTCCGGTGATGACGACGCGTCGGCTCATTGGGTGTCCTTCACGGTGAGTTCTGCTGCTGTACGAGGGGTGTCCGGCCCGTGGGCCGGATGCGCTTCGCGGGTGCTGGGGCGGGATGTCCGAGCTTCCGAGCTTCCGGGCTTCCGCTCGACCACGGGTCGAAGGCCACTGGTGGCCGGTGCGGCCACCGGTGGCCGGGGCTGGGCGGGGGCGGGGGCGGGGGCGGGGTCATCGCCCGTCGGGGCTTCCGCCCCGTCCCCTCCCCCTCCCGGTCCCGGTCCCGGTCCCGGTCCCGGTCAGTAGCGGTAGTGGTCGGGCTTGTAGGGGCCTTCGACCTGGACGCCGATGTAGTCGGCCTGCTCCGGGCGGAGCGTGGTGAGCTTGACACCGA